>JBEEGY010000128.1:0-4144 GCA_041167145.1 Verrucomicrobiota bacterium | reverse complement strand
TTTTCGCCGTAGACTTTTGCGTGTGATGTAGCCAAGCGTGGCGAGGTAATCGTCGAAGCTTGCGTGTTTGAGGGAGAGCCGTGTCATCGGCATGCTCGGGACCCGCGCGTAGCCGTTGCGGGAAAAGTTTTCGAGCGTCGCTCGATACGTCGAAGAGAAATCTTTCAAGACAATGAGGGAAGCCTTGTTTTGTTTCGCGTAGGTTCGGAGGCAGGCGTGCAAGGCTTTGGCCACCCAAGGCTCGTCTTCGGGTTGGGCTGCGCCAAGTTGCCCTTCGCCCGCCGCGCAACCAACCATCAGAACGCGCATAGTGAGAAAGCGCGGGAATCTCGTCCGCACAAGATCGATAATCGATCGCACTTTGCCAGGACCGCCTTCGACCAGATTTTGCCGCACAAAAAAAATCGGCTGAATCGCCCGAACTTTTCCGGACAAGTCTTCGAGCACAGCATAGTGAAAATCGAAATCGTTATCGAGTGTATGCTCGATCAGTTCGTAATAACGGTGGTCTTTGTACTTTGCGTGGAAGGCCTGCCGCCATTCTTCGCGGTCCTGTAACTCCGTGCGCGTTATGATTCGTGCGACGCCGTCCGGAACGGGAATGGTGGTGGCAGAGGGCATGGAAAGGGCGTGCGAACGATCGACGCACCAAAAAATAGCATCAATTCCCTAGCGTGAGAAACCAGGCGTCAATTCATTAACCCTGGCACGCCACCGCTTTATTTCCTTTTTATCACCCGTTACGAGCGCGTGATATTCGAAGAGCCTAACTGCAGCGCGTCGGTCTCCTTTGGCGGCACGGAACTCTAGCCGAGTTTCCTCGGCTTTACTTAGCGCATAATGTTCACGGCCTGTCGTCGGCCCCGATGTCGGGGAACTACATGCGGTCATGAAAAGCGCGCCCAAGACTGGGGTCCACCAGTGAACAAGCTTTTTCATTAGATCGTCCGGGTTTTCGCGCCGTCCAACGTGACGTTTTCGACTTTCAGAACGCCGCTGCGAATGTGGAGGTCGCGTTGGGGAAACGCGATCTCGATCCCCGCTTCGCGCAGTTTCTTCTCTATCGCGAAATTGAGATCGCTGCGGAAGCGGCGTGGCCGATAACTCATCTCGCTGCTCCACACGACTAGCTCGAAATCGATGGAGCTTTCCCCAAATTTCTCCAGAAACACGTTGGGCGCCGGCTCTTCCAAGGTGTGCGGGTCTTCGCGGCCGGCGGCCAGCAGCGCCTCACGAACTTTGTTGATGTCGCTGCCATAAGCGACGCCGACGGGAATGCGAAAACGCACGCGCGGGTCGCCGTAGGTCCAGTTAGTCACCGGCGAATCGATGAACTTAGTGTTCGGAACGATCATGGTGATGTTGTCGTTCGTCAGGATAACAGTGCTGCGCGCGCGAATTTGCTGTACCTGACCAGCCACCCCTGCGACCTCGATGCGATCGCCAATTGTGATCGGTCGTTCCGCCAGGATGACCAGGCCGCTGATGAAATTGCTCGCGATATTTTGCAGACCAAAGCCAACACCGACGCCGACCGCGCCGGCGAAGACGGTCAGCGCGCCCAGATGGATGCCGGTGTTCTCGAGAACAATCAGAATGCCGACGACGAGGACGATGTTGCTGACAATTTGCGAGATCGCGTACTGAAGAGCTCGGTCGAGTCCGCTATTGGCAAGGAAGCGGTTGAAGAGAAACCGTTTGGTGCGCGAAGAGATCCAAAACACGACGATCAAGAGCGCGATCAGGAGAAAGATCTGGAAAAGACTTAAGGAGACGCCGGGCAAAGGTGCGGTCCAGGCGAGGGGGATACCGGCGGCGTTGATGGCGTTGATTGTAAAGAAGACGAGCGCGGCCAGGCTCAGGATCGTGGTAACGATGGCGATGAAGTTATTGTCGATCTTGAAGCGGGCGAAGACACGCCGCACCACATTGCTTTGCAATGCGCGCGCGACCAGAATGCCAAATGTGAACAGCCCGGCAAATGCGAGCAAGCCAAGGAACGAAACGTAATGTTCGCCGACATAGAAGAGCGGTCGTTCCAGAAGCGAGAGACTCATCGTTTCTAGTCTGGGCTGCTGGCACGTGCGTGCAACCCTTGAAACAAAAAACGCGGCCGAAGCCGCGTTTTCGAGATCTTTATTGCCGGAGCGCGCCTATCCCGGCCCTTGCTGTTTGGCGCGTTCCTTGATGTAATTGATCACGTCGCCGACGGTTTGGAGCTTCTCCGCGTCTTCGTCCGGCACTTCCACGGAAAATTCTTCCTCAAAAGCCATGACCAGCTCGACGATATCGAGGGAATCTGCGCCCAGGTCTTCAATAAAGGACGCCGTGGGGGTAACCTGCTCCGGATTTACGCCGAGTTGTTCGACGATAATGTCCTTAACTTTCTCTTCGATTGGTTTGTCGTTCGCCATAAAAAATTTGTTGCTTGCGTGAACTTAAAGCAGCCCACACACAGCATGGCAAGTAAATGATTAAAACAGGTTGTCAATCAATTTTAGCCTCCTGAATGTAGTGGCGTGTGTCCTCGTGCGCACTGTAGAGAAGTTGCGGCTGAGAACAGCCGCCTCTGCAGCCATGAGTTTACTTCCGGTGCACTTGGCGTAGAAGAGAACCATGCCTTCCTCGCCCACTGAGCCGGTCGATTTGCTCGACCTTAAATTGCTGCCCGCGTGGATGAAAGAGTCCACTGACGGAAAGCAGTACGAACATTATCAGGGCGAAGAAGGAGAGGGACGAGGGCGTGGCGGGCGCGACCATGACCGAGGCTTTCGTAAACCAAAATCTTCCCGGACGTTCGAAAAAAAGCGCGACGGAGATCGAGCATCGCACCCGGGGCGTCCGCAAAACCGAGGTCGAGATCGAAAGGCCCAGCCTCGACAAGGCCGGCCGTCACCGGATCGACCTCGCCAAGATCGACAAGTCACTTTCCCGCCCAAACCGATCGAGATCGAAATCCGGTTTGTGCCGCACCCTCCCGCCTTGGAAAATGTTGCTGCGCAGATCAAATCCAGCTCAGTGGCGTATTCGTTGTTCGCCCTGGCGCGTCTTTTTCTCGAAAAGCCGGAGCGGTACGATGTGCGTTTAAAGACCAAGCCGGAATCGCCCTTGTTTCAACTCGGCGAGAATGGGGCCTTGTCGACCAGCCGTGAGTTTTTGGAGCGCGATGCTTTCCGTTTTGCCCAGGGCGATTTTTACAAGATCGACATCACCGAATCGGAACCGATTAAGGGCAACTTCACGAACGTGGCGCGTTGCAATCTGAGCGGAACATTGCTGGGTCCGACGAACCATCACAGCTATCAAGCTCGCTTGCGAAATCTTTACGAACAACGATTCAGCCGGCGCATGAGTTTCGCCGACTACCAGCGACAGATCGAAATCATCAGCGATCCGGCCGCGGTTGAACAATGGAAGGAAGAAGCGCGCAAGATCACAACGCTCACGGCGTTACGCGAAGAACCCCCGCTCACCTTTGCATCTGCTGCCGAAGCGGAACGGCATTTCCGGAAGGAGCATTTAACCGGGCTGCTGCGCAACGTCGAGGAAGCCGCGATCGATGGAGTGAGCAGCCGTCGTTTGCCTGATCGCGCATTGCAACGCACGGTGGAAGATGCGTGGGTGCGCGAGTCGCGGTCGCCATCGCAGATGATGCAGGAACTGGCGGCGCGTTTGCGTGAAGGCGGGTTGCATATTTTCCGGCATCGCAAAGGGATGCTTTTCGTTTCGTCGATCCGGGTCCGCCCTTTCGCCCGTGATGGTGTGGCCTTTTCGCCAACGGTGAGCGCGATTCTGGAGACCTTGAGCGCGTCGCCCCGGATTAATCGCAAAGATTTGGCTGAAAAAGTGGATCTTAGCGGCGAAGAAGGAGAGGCGCGCAAGCTTGCGCTCGCGTCCGATCTTCACTGGTTGATCAGCGAAGGCTACGTGATCGAGTTCAACGATGGGTCGCTCGACCTGCCGCGCGAGAAGCGGCCGAAGCCGGAAAAAACGCAAGAACCTGCAGATGCCGCTGTCTCACGGACAGAACCCAAAGAACAAACGGTCATCGCTGCGAATGGCCCGCTAGGTTCCCCGAGTGCGGACGAGTCTCCCGCGTAAAGTATTGCGCGGGCTTCAACGTCCGGGGAGCGCGCGCGCCGCG
>JBEEGY010000127.1:0-6477 GCA_041167145.1 Verrucomicrobiota bacterium | reverse complement strand
GAGATGGTCGATCCAATCGAGCACGGCGGTATTGATTTCGGTTTCGTATCCAGCCGGCTGCGCAGGCAAATGGCTTAACCGCGCTTTCAGCGCAAGATCGATAACCGGTTGTTCGACGAAAATGAATTTATCTCCCTCAACCGCGACAAATTTTTCCCGCCAACCGCTACCGGTCGAGACGAGCAAGTGCACGGGCATGGCGTCGAGGAGTTCGTTGGAGAAGTGAACGCCGGCGAATTCCAGATCCTTGACCCTCACCTGGCGCTGCGCGTCCTCCCCGGGATCGCGACCGGGCGGAGCGCTGAGAGGATTGAGGTAAGGGCTAACTTCGCGAGTAGAGGATAGCTCTCGTCTCCATTCCGTTTTATCGCGAAATGCTTCGAGCGTTTTTTGTTGTCGATCTTGCCACACGCGGAATGGTTCGATGATCCGGTAGCGCAAAGCCGAAAAGAATTCGGGGGAGCCTGTACCGATCGCGGCAAGAACGTCTCGCGCAAATGCACCGTCATGCGCGCCTTGCTCGACGATGGTGAAGTTATCGATCTTGCCGAGGGTTTGCCACATCTCAAGGAATTGCGCGGCCAGCAATTGCCCGAAGAGCGGACCGACGCTCACGTTCGTGAAGTAATCACCCTTCCGCCCAAGCGAGGCGCGCCCGCTTGAATAATAACCGTGCCGCGGATGATAGAGCGCCTGTTCCATGAACCAGGCGAAAGAGACCGGTCCGCGCGTTCGAATCGCCGCGCGGCTAACTTCAATCAGGGCTGGATTTCTGGAATTCAAGGCAGAAACGTTCAACGGTCTGCCTCGCCTGTCATCCCGAGTCGCGCAGACGACGAGGGACCGCCCACAGGGTTTATCGTCACACAATGATCGCTCGTAAACGCTTCCGTGTTTATGTGAGGTCCCTCATCCCGCCACGGCGGGATTCGGGATGACATGCTTAGTTCACGTTGAATGTTGAACGTTGAGCGTTGGACGTTTGCCCTCTAAGTTGCGCCCCCATAGCCACACCATTTTGAGAGATCGAAGCTCATCTTATCTCGCGCCGCCGCCCGGTTATCGTTTTCGCCAACCGTGGTATGCCGAGCGGCGCGTTTATATTCCCGCCGCGATCGCGGCCGTGTTCTGCCTCACGATCGGAATTTATTTTTTCATTCTGGCGTCCGGTCTCAAAAAGGAGGCGGCGATTTTCGATCTTGGCCGGCTCGAACAGATGGAGTCGGCCAGCGTGATCGTGGATCGGAACGACAAGATCTTCGGCCAGATCTATGTCGAGAACCGCGAAACCATCCCCTACGAGCAATTCCCGCGCGATCTCGTGAATGCTGTCGTCGCGGCGGAAGACGCGAAATTTTATCGCCACCGCGGTTATGATTTGCTCGGAATCATTCGCGCTACCATGAAAAACTTGACGGCCGGTCACGTCCGGCAGGGCGCGAGCACGATCACGCAACAACTCGCGCGCAACAGTTTCTCGCTCAAGGAAAAAACATTTCGCCGCAAGCTGCTCGAGATTTTCCTGGCTCGCCGCATCGAAGACAACTTTGACAAGCAGAAGATCATGGAGCTTTATCTCAATCGCATTTATTTCGGCGGCGGTCTTTACGGCGCAGAAGCAGCCGCGCGGGGTTATTTCGGCAAACCGGCGCGGGACATGTCGCTCACGGAATGCGCGACGCTGGCCGGCTTAATCAAAAGTCCCAATCGATTGTCACCGTGGAGCGATCGCGTGCAGTCACGTGAATCGCGCAATTACGTGCTGACCCGCATGCGCGACCTCGGGTTGATCGATCGGGATCGGTGCGCCGCCGCCCAAGCGGAAGAGCTGGCCATCGGGAGCCGCCAGAATGCGCAGGGCCAGACTTACGCGGTCGATTACATCCGCCAGCAGGTCATCGCCGCGGTCGGATGGGACCGTGCCATGAACGAAGGTTTCCGAATTCGCACCACCATCGATGTCGATCTTCAAAAAGCGGCCGAGGATTCATTGCGCAAACACCTCGAGCAGGCCGAGCAGCATCCCGGTTACAATCATCAGACCTACGCTGATTACGCCGCGAATTTTAAGAAGGCGAAATCGAGCAACACCATGTCGGCCCAACCTCCGCCCGAATATTTACAAGGCGCGGTGATTGGCCTCGACAATGAAACCGGCGGCATCCTCGTGCTCGTGGGCGGACGAGATTTCGAGCACAACCAATATGATCGCGCCTTGCAGGCGAAACGTCCCGCCGGCACCGCCATGAAGCCGTTCGTCTATGCCACTGCCTTCGAAAACGGAATGTACCCCGGCTCGGTCGTCGAGGACTCCGCGCTCGATAATCGCGCGGTCATGATCGGTGGCACGACCGGGATTTTGGGCGAATGGGGACCCGAGAGCGAAGAGAACCGTTACGATGGCGCGATCACGGCGCGGCAGGCGCTCGCCCGTTCCAAGAACGGCGCGACTGTCCGCATCGGGATGGACGCCGGTCTGGACAATGTCTTGCAACTTTGCCGCATGGCCGGAATTCGTTCGCCCCTCCGTCCGTATCCGGCTACTTTTCTGGGCAGCAGCGAAATCACGCTGGCTGAGCTCGCGGTCGGTTACACGATTTTTCCAAACGGCGGCTGGCGCTCGAACGCACCGCACATTTTGGAGCGCATCGAAGAGAAGGACGGCAACGTTGTTTGGGACGCACCACACGATCCAGGTAAACAAACCGTAATCAAACCGGAGACAGCTTACGAAGTGCATTCCTGTTTGGTTGACGCACTCGAGTCCGGAACGGCTAAGGACGCACACTCGAAGTTTGGGCTGAAGAAAATGCCGGCGGCGGGCAAGACCGGCACGGCCTACGACTTCACCGATGCGTTGTTTGCCGGTTACGACAGCAATTTCACGTGCACGGTTTGGGCGGGATTCGACAAACCGCAAAAGATTTATCGCGGTGCGTTCGGCCGTGAAATCGCGCTGCCCATCTGGGTGGACATTATGAACGTAGCGGCGGAGCATTATCCGCCGCGCGAATTGAAGCGACCAGCTGGCCTGAAGAAGATCGAGATTTGTTCGCGATCTGGTTTGCTCGCCACGGACAAATGTTACGACGCCGTCAAAAGCGGGACCGGCGACACCGTGCAGCGCCGCACCACCTACGAAGAAATCGCAACCGAAACGCAGGCTCCCACCGAATCGTGCAACGTCCATGGCGAAGCGAGTGCGCGCCTGGCCCGTGCCCTTCCCGCCGCGGAATTCCCGCGTGCTTCACTGGCAGTCGATCTCAGCGAAGTCACGCCCGTGGTCGTGAAAACGCCTGCGCTTTTGGCGGACAAGGATCCCTACAGTTCGGCGCGACCGAGTGCTAAAGCGCAGGCCGAAGCCGAAAAAGTCGCGGCCGAAAAAGTGCAGGAGAAAAAGATCGACAATCAAACGAGTGAAAGCCCCGCGCCATTGCCGAGGCCTACAAAAGTCGAAGAAGCGACCAACCGGGTTCCTGATGCCGCACCGATTCCAAAGGCGATCCCCAAAGCCATTCCTGTGAAACCCGGGGAAAAAGAGGAGCAAGAGCCGGTCGAGATTCGCAAGGCCGTGCCGGTCGGGCCTCTGGATGAGCTCAAAGAGGGAACGCTTTTGCAAACGGCCACTCCGCCACCATCCGACTCTGACGACCAATGACGTCGAGTGACGCGTCGGAGTTTCGGCTGACCGTTCTTAATCCAGGCGGAAGCGATCCCGCGCAGGATTTTCGCGGGGCGGCTGAGGAAAATGCGCATCCCCCAGTCAGCTCCCACGCTTACGCGGCCTGCACGAATGGGGCCTTTCATCGCGATACGAAGCAAGCGATCGCCGAAAAGACGCCGGTGCTTCTCTTGTTGCGCGGTAATTTCAAAGCGACCGAGCGAGCGCTCGACGAACTCAAGGAACAAAAACGCAAAGTAGCCGTGGCCTTGAAGGAAAGCGGGCTGCACCAGATCGCGCAACAATTGAGCGATCGCGGAAAGCTCGGCCGGTTTCAGCGAATCATGTCGGAAGCAAATGCATGTCTCGCGAGCACGCCGGAAGCCGCCGAGATTTATCAGCAGGCCCGGCCCAAACACGCGGCCTCTACGGTCGCTTTTGTTGCGATTCCCTATCCACTGCAAGATCGACAATGGAATTTCACCGTGCCGCCGCATAAACAGACGGGGATTCTTGTCGGCACGCGCGAATGGAATGTTCCCTCGCGCAATCACGCCGCCGCTTTACTGGTGGCCCGCCGATTGAGCGACGTTACGGGAGAACCGGTAACGGTTTTCAATCTGGATGGGCGCAAGGGCAGGAAACTCTTGGCCGAATTGAATTTTCCCGAAGGGAAGTTGCATGTGATCGAAGAACGAAAACCGTATGCCGACTACCTGCGCGAAGTCGCCAAACACAAAATTGTTTTTCAGCTCGATCGCAGTCGCGTCCCGGGGCAAGTCGCCGGCGATGCGCTTCTTTGCCGGAACATTTGCGTAGGCGGCGACGGGGCGATCAATCGGATCGCGTTCCCGCAAACCTGCGGAGAAGGACGCACCACGAACGAATTGGCCGCGCTCGTTTCCGAGCTCGTCAAAGATACGAATCGGCGCGCTACTCTAATTCTTGAAACGCAATGGCGCGCGATGGAACGGCTCTCGTTTCAAGCCATCCGGCCGCAGCTGGAGGAATTCTTTGCGCAGCTGTAGCCGCTTCGCGCTGCGAAGCGCACGCCCAGTCATCTATCGTAAGCCGCTTACGATGATCATCGTGGCGGCGATTGAGGTCAATCGCCCCGGCCGGCGATTATCTGTAAATAAACCTCTTCCAACCTCCGCACCTGGGCTCTTTGGTCGAATTTCTCGGCCACCGACTGCGAACCGATCCGGCCGAGCTTTGCCATAAGATGTCGATCTTGCACCGTGTCGAGCAGAGCGCGAGCGAGCGCGGCGTGATCGCGCTCAGCTACGAGCACGCCGCTAATTCCATTCTCGATCGCCTCCGGAATGCCGCCGTGATTTGTCGCTAATACCGGCAGCCCGCTCGCCATCGCTTCAAGCATTGAATTGGGAACGCCTTCCTGATTTCCATCGCGAGCAGTCTCGCTGGGATGGAGAAAAATATGCGACGCGTAAAACATCTCGCGCAGTTTTTCCTGGGAAACAAAACCAGGGAACGAAACTCGATTGTCGATCTTGAGCGCCCGGGAGAGCGCTTGCAGGTCCTCGAGCAGCGGTCCTTCTCCGGCAATGGTGATTGTCGATCTGGGATGAACCGCGTTGAACTCAGCGAAGGCGCGCAACGTCGTCGATAAACCTTTCTTCTCGATGAGGCGACACGCTTGCAGGAGTCGCCACTCGCCGTTTTCCGGAAAGGTGCGCTCGCGGAGCGGAAATTCGTGCAGCGGAATGCCGGTGCGGACGATGTCGATCTTGTTTTCGTTGCAGCCGAGATCGACCACGGCACGCCGCAGCGACTCGGAGCGTACCAGCACGTGCTCCACGGCGCCGAGCATTTCTTCGGTGGCTCGGTGGTAGGCCGGCTTGTTCATGTCGACCAAGACATCGGCGCCATGAAATGAAACGATCGACGGCTTCGACCAAGTTCTAATGAGGGGCAGCAAATGGACGGCGATATGGCCGAAGTAAATGTGCAGCAATTGCGCGTCGCTTTTAGTCAGGATTTGCCGCAACGCGTCTAACTCCATGCGCGAAATCTGCCACGGTTCGTCCAGGAGTTGCCGGAACCAAAAGCGCCGCAAAAAATGCGTAGCAGGTTTGCCGACCGTGTAAACGCGATCGAATGGAAATTGCCTGGCATTCTCCAGTTTCTGCGCGAGCACGATGGGCCGGACGCGTTCGAGCGAGGTGATCTGCCGGTAGATGTGCAACATCTCCGGTTTAAGGAAGGTTGCGCAGAAAGACGCAACGACTGGACGTGGATCAGCCGAAGAATTCAACGCCCAACGCTCAACGCCCAACGTTGAACTTCAAATTTTTTCTGTGTCGGCGCGCGTGATCACGCGCAGACGGCAAAATTGCGGTCGCCACTGCGACCGCGTTTACATCTTAGAACGAGATCTCGAACAGCTTAATCTGATCGTATCTTCCTGTTAAAGGATTGTAAGAAACGCTCTGCTCGGCCGTTCCGTATTTCGCGGGGGCCTTCGGGTTGAGCATTTGCAGCGGATTACCTCCGCGCAACGCGCGCGGAATCACTCCTTGAACATTTTCGTTGACCACAGGCGCCGGCTTTTCCGTCTTTATGGTTTTCTTGCGGACCGTAGTGCGAAAACCTTTCGTTTTCTCCGGCTCGGCGTTCGCCGCCATCGCCATCATCATCAGAATGCCGAAGGTGAGTAATTTCTTCATATTTCCTTTCGTCCAAAAGAAGCGCTAGTTCTTGCCCAGTACTACGCCTCAGCCCACAATTATAGACGCATGGATTATCTTGAGAAGGCTAAACGCGTCCTGGACGTGGAAATTTTTGAGCTCAAT
>JBEEGY010000126.1:0-7463 GCA_041167145.1 Verrucomicrobiota bacterium | reverse complement strand
GCCGTATCTGAGGGAGCTAGTTTCCGGAGAAGCGCTGCGATCTCGCAACGTTGATCGCGATATCGCGCTTTCCATCCCCGATAAATGAATCTGAGCCTCGACCACACGCTCACGACATCTCCTATAGCCGATGAGGGAAATCGATGCAGTATCGGAAACGCAGTTCGATACTTGCTAGGAACGTCGGAGAGACGCTCGAGATTTTGCTTCAGATATCGGAGAGCGCCGCGTCCACGTGGGGATAAATCAAGAAGACTTTGTCCAAACGCGCGGTCTCAAAAATTGAGCGAACATTTTCCTGGAGTCCGGCCAGGGCAAACCGGCCACCATATTCCTCCACGTCCTGCATTCCGGAAATTAGCGCGGCCAGGCCCGAGCTGTCGATGTAAGTGACGCGAGCAAGATCGACAACTACGCGACTGGGTTTCGGTTGAATCATCTCGCCCAGTTTCTGCGCAACGCGGGGCGAAACATGCAGATCAATTTCGCCTTCGAGCGGCAGAACGTTTTTGGATTGTGGTAAAGGCATGTCGGTTTTTCGATTTCGAGCAAGATGTGAGCCGCGCGAAAGCGCGCAACTTCACCACCCCAGCACCCGGATCACTTCGTCGACATTGGACAAATCATCAAACAAAAAATCGGGTTTATGCTTGGCCAGTTCCTGGCGCGACCATGTCCCGGTGGCGATGGCTACGGTGCGCGCACCGAAGGCTTTCCCGCAGGCTATGTCGCGTGGCGTGTCTCCGACTACATCGATCTCTTCCGGCAAAAATTCGCGGCCATGTTTTTCTTTGGCGCGCGTTCGGGCAAAGCCGCCGAGCTTGTTGCGATCGTGGTGATCGTCCGCGAACGCACCGAATTCAAAAAAATGCCAGACGCCGTAATGCTCGAGTTTGAGTTGCGCGCCGCGCGAGACATTTCCGGTGAGGAGCGCGAGGACGAGATGTTTTCTAGATTTTACTCGTTCGAGCAACTCGAGCACGCCTGGGAGCAGCTCGCCTTTTCGCCGCGGTAATTCCTGGGGGAGAAAGTGCACGTAGCTGTCGAGAAATGCGCTTACGTTTTCGTTCGTTTCCGGAATCCTGTGCTTTTTTAGAATGCTCATGACGATGCCCGAGTCGGTCATGCCCGCGATCTCAATGTCGCGCAAATCGTCCTGGATCTTGAAACGTTCGGCCAGGGCAAGCTTGAGCGCCTGCATGCCGGCGCCAGCCGAAGAAATCAACGTGCCGTCGATGTCGAATAAGAGAAGACGCTTGTTTTCTGTCATGTCGAACGAACTGTAGCGGCGCTCTATGAGCGCCGGAACCAAATAGATTCGGCGGTCATAGACCGCCGCTACAATACCGGCGCGTGCATCGTGAGCACGGCAATCATACTGCCGAGGGAAGCAAGAAAGGCAATGGCCACAACGGCGAGGAGAGTCGTGCGCGCCGGATCAGTCACTTTACGGCGGCGTGGAAACGTTGAGGCGGGGCTAGGCGAGCGACATTATCGCGATTGCCAGTCTCATTGACCGCCAAGTAGGCCACCCGCATAGTGGCGCTTCCATGGCAATCGAGCTGACGCGCAATTTTTGCATCATCGCGCACATCGATCACGGCAAGACGACCCTGTCGGATCGTTTGCTTGAGACGACGGGCACGATCCACGAGCGCGACAAGCAGGACCAACTGCTCGATTCGATGGATCTGGAGCGCGAGCGCGGGATCACGATTAAGGCGCATCCGGTGGCAATGCGTTATACGAGCAAATCGGGAGAAAAATATCGGCTGAATTTGCTCGATACGCCGGGACATGTCGATTTTGCATACGAGGTTTCGCGGAGTCTGGCAGCGTGCGAAGGCGCGTTGCTGATTGTCGATGCAGCGCAGGGGGTCGAGGCACAAACGGTTGCGAACGTGCATCTCGCGCACAAGCAAGGGCTCACGATCGTGCCCGTAATCAACAAGATTGATCTGCCGAATGCGGACGTGCCATCGGTGAAGCGCCAGCTTGAGGAGATTCTCGCGATCCCGGCAGAGGAAGCAATTGAAGCAAGCGCGAAGATGGGAATTGGGATCGAAGAGATTCTCGAAGCGATTGTGAAGCGGATTCCGCCACCGGAAAAGCCCAAGGATGAGATTTTGCGCGCTCTGGTGTTCGATTCCGTATTCGATGTTTACCGCGGCGTCATCGGTCACGTCCGGGTGGTGTCGGGAAAGATGGAGCCAGATCAGGCGATTAAGTTGATGCGCAACGACGCGCGTTATGAAATCAAAGAGGTCGGCGTGTTTACGCCAAAGATGTATCAGCAGCCGCGGCTAAATGCCGGCGACGTCGGTTATTTTATCGCCAACATCAAAACCATCGCGGACATAAAGATCGGCGATACGATCACGGACGCGCGAAACTCAGCACGCGAGCCGCTGCCGGGCTTTCAGGAAATTCATCCGATGGTGTTCAGCGGGATCTATCCCATCAACACCGCCGACTTCGAGCATTTGAAAACGGCGATCGCCAAACTGCGCCTGAACGACTCAGCGTTTATCTACACGCCGGAAAGTTCTGTTGCGCTCGGGTTCGGATTTCGCTGCGGATTTCTCGGGCTGCTGCACATGGAAATCATCCAGGAGCGATTGCGACGCGAGTACGACATGGATATCATTGCGACGAGCCCGAGCGTGATCTACGAAATCGTGACGACGCGTGGCGAAACTCTCTTGATCGACAACCCGGCGCATCTGCCGGACCCGAGTATTATCGACGAAATTCGCGAGCCAATTGTTAAAGCGTACGTGCTTTGTCCGAACGAAAACATCGGAGACATCCTGCAACTCATTCTGGAGAAACGCGGGCAGATGGACCACACCGAGACGCTCGATGCGCGCCGCGTTATGTTGCATTGTGAATTGCCGCTCAACGAAATCCTGGTCGATTTCAACGATAAGATTAAATCGATGACGCGCGGCTACGGTTCGATGGATTACGAACACGCCGGTTATCGCGCAGCGAAACTGGTGAAGCTCGATGTGCTGGTGAACGGCGAACCGGTTGATGCGTTCTCGATGATTGTGCACCGAGATCGTGCGGAGGCGAGGGGACGTCAGTTGGCCTCGAAATTAAAGGAAGTGATTCCGCGACAACTTTATCAGGTAGCCATTCAAGCGGCGATCGGCGGAAAAATTATTGCGCGGGAGAGCGTTTCAGCCTTGCGCAAAAACGTAACCGCGAAATGCTACGGCGGCGACATCACGCGGAAGCGGAAATTGCTCGAGAAACAAAAAGAAGGAAAGAAACGCATGAAGAGCATCGGGAAAATCAACATTCCCCAGGAAGCGTTTATCGAGGTCTTGAAGGCACAATGATACGCTTTGTCATGTCGAGCGAATGTGCCAGTCCGGCTCGGACCGAGACATCTCTTACTGTTTGCTCAGCGGGAATAATAAGAGATTCCTCGACTGCGCTTCGCTCCGCTCGAAATGACAAGAAGCAAGCATTTGCGGGGCAACCGCATCGGTTGCCGTTTGGAGATCGGCAGGCGGAGCGCCTGCCCTACAATTGACAGAATAGATCGACATGTTTAGAGCGCGTTACATCAAACAGGCCAAACTGCTGCTGCGGCACAGTCAGAAATATTTACGTTACAAGAGTGACGTGATGGAAGTGTCCATACGCGAGGATGTCGACTCAGGCATGCGGCGGCTGCAGGCCGCCTTGCGACAACGGGATCGCAAACAGATTGAAAGCAGAGCGGAAGAGCTGGACCAAAAACTGCATAAGCTTGCGCCCGTCACAATGGAATCGCATTGGCGGGAGAATTGCGAAGTCATTTTGGTCGCGATTGTCGTGGCCGTCGGGATTCGTTCTTACTTTCTGCAACCGTTCAAGATTCCCACCGGCTCGATGCAGCCGACTTTGAATGGCATTATTGGTCATCCCAGCGCACAGCCTGCGCCCAATTTGTTGCAACAGGTCGCCGAGTTCGTGGTTCTCGGGCGCAATTACATCAGCGTTGTTTCGCGGGAGGCTGATCAGGTCCTGCAAGTGGAACAGAAAAAGTTCTTCTTCTTTTTCACCTTCTCACAAATCGTTTGTCAGCATCAAAATTATTTGGTCTACGCACCGTTGGAAACGTTGCGGGATTATTGGAATGTCGTTCCCGGTCGCACTCTCCAAAAAGGAGAGGTCATCGCTCAAGGCGCGGTGGACACGGGCGATCAGGTCTTCGTCGACAAGTTCACGTATAATTTTATGAAACCGCACCGCGGCGATGTATTCGTTTTTCGCACGAACAACATTTTGGGCATTCGTGCGGACCCGGACACCGGCGCGCCGTTTTACATCAAGCGTCTGGCTGGATTGCCCGGGGATGTTTTGCGCATCGATCCGCCCTTGCTCTACACCAACGGGAAACTCGCCGAGGGTTTTGGTTTTCACCGCGTGATGTCGGCCAAGCCGCCCTATCGTGGTTATTCGGAAGGCCCGCTCAATGTGCGTGAGCTGGAAAGACAATTGGAGGAAATCCGCGCGGCCAAGGAAAGGCAAAGGAAAGCCGGGTTGGCGGAGCGCGTCGCTCAACTAGAGGAACAAGAAAAGCAGGTGCAGGAAAGATTGAACTACGCCCAAGCGAGGTTGAGCGTGCCGCCGCACGCTTATTTTGCCTTGGGCGACAACAGCTACAATAGCTACGACAGTCGCTGGTGGGGACCGGTGCCGGAGGAAAATCTCGTCGGCCGCGGACTGCTGGTTTACTGGCCATTCATTCCGCACTGGGGGCTGATTCGCTAGACGCCAGATCATGCTTTCCAGTCTGCCGCGAGTATATCCGTTGCTCGGATTTTGCAGCGGATACGCAATCGTGATGCTCTTCAACCCGGTGCGCCAGGCTTTGCGCGACGGCTTTCGCTGCATCGCCCGCTTCAAACGCATTTGGCTAACTTATGTGGTCCTGGGTTTCGCCTACGCCGTTTTCCAGTTTTCCACATTTACGCCCATCCAGAACGAAGCAGACCTCGACATCAACCAGCTCGCCTCCCTCTCTACGTGGCAATGGCCGCGCCTGACGGAAGTATGGAAGGATGTTCCGCTCCCGGCTTTGGAAAGCGTCGCCGGTTTGTTCGATGCCACCACCACTTATCCTCTCTCGGTTGTCGCCGCCATTTTGTTGTTGATCAACTGGCGCGGGCTGCATGGAGCGTTTTGGCGCGCGTTGCGGAAACGTTTTCGATTTTGGAGTTTTCCAATTTACCTGCTTCTTTTCACCAGCGTACTGGCCACGCTTTGCAAACCGATTGTTTTTTGGAAGCTCCCGGTATGGATTGGAGCGGCGTCGGCACCGCGGTTGTTTCAAATATCGGCCACGGTCGATGCGGTTGCATTTCTCTTTGAATATCTTCTCGGCGTTTACCTTCAGGTTTATCTGATCGCGGTCTGCTTCGTCTGGATTCGCGGCCTCAGTTTCACAGAGGAATCCCTGTTCAGGTTCGCCATGCGACGGTTTAGCTACGTCCTGAAATGGTCAGGCTTGGTCTTGCTCGTCGGAATTTTGATCGTTCATCTGCCGCGCATGCTCGCTTATTTCATGAATATCCCCGACGTGCTCGATTATCTGCCGCTCGAGCGCGCTCTCATGTGCGGGCTGATCCTCATATTCAGCTCGGTGCAAATCTCCCTCGTCTTGCACAATGAGAGACTCCGTGACGCCTTCCGCGCGCATCGCGATTTTATCCGGGAAAACGCCAGCCATTTTGGCTGGTTCCTGTTGGTCGCCGGGATTCATTTCTTTTTCATCACGGCGTGCGATGCCATCGCGCGGAATGCGATCGCCGACCGCGAGATCGCGCTACTCGGATGGAAAATTATCTACGTGATTGTGCGTGGACTGATCACCGGTTGGCTACTCGCTTCCTGGGTTTGCTTGTACCGGCAATCAGAACGCACCCGCGCCGGCCAGGAGAGTTGGATCGAGTACTAATCGGTCGCCCAAGACACGAATGAATGCAGCGAAGATAACGCGCCAGAGCAAATCCAATCTGGCGCTCGCGTTCATTTCTCTCGGCCGCGACCGCCGCCACGACATCACGATCTTCTATGCATTCTGCCGCGTCATCGATGATATCGCTGATAGCGAAACCTTGACTGTCGAAGAAAAACGCCGCCGTCTTGATGCATGGCGAGGATGGTTGCACACTTCAACGAATGACGAGCCCGCCCTGGCGCGCGATGTTCGCTCTGTGATCGACAAGTACTCGCTCGCGCCGGAAATGCTGGAGGAAATCATTGACGGCGTCGAAATGGATCTCACCATCCGACGCTACGCGACCTTCGAAGATCTGCGTGTTTATTGCTATCGCGTCGCCAGTGCGGTCGGTCTGGTCAGCATTGAGATTTTTGGCTACCGCAATCCGGCTTGCCAAGCATACGCCGTTCAGCTGGGTCTTGCTTTGCAAACCACGAACATTATTCGCGACGTCGGAAAGGATTTGCAGAACGGTCGGATTTATCTGCCCCAGGAAGATCTGGCCCAGTTCGGTTATTCCGAAACGGAGCTGCAAGGTCGACAATACAACGAGCGATTTGTCCGGTTAATGGAATTCGAAACGCAGCGTGCGCAAAAATTCTTCGCGGCGGCGGCGGCGTTGCTTCCGCGCGAAGATCGACAATCGATGGTCGCGGCTGAAATTATGGGCTCAGTCTATCGCGCCTTGCTGCGCCGGATGCAGCGCGATCGGTTTCGCGTTTTTGAAAAAGAATACCGGCTCAACAGATTGGAAAAGGCCGGGCGCGTCGTCGGGCAATTGCTTAAGAATTTTTGAATTTGCTGAGTCACGTGTCCGTCTGAACATTCTGCTGCAATTTAGGTAGTGACGATTGTGAATTGGGCGCTACGTTCGCGTCTCGATCGGGTTTAAGGAATTAAGGAAGCGAAGGAATATGAAGACGAAACATTTGAAAATTATTTGGGTAACGCTGCTTGCTCCGCTCGCGCTCACTTCTTGTGATACCCCCAGGGGAGCGGGTGCAGGGTATGGCGCCGCCGCCGGCGCAATCATCGGCGGCGCGGCCACGGGCCGGGTGCGAGGCGCTGCGATTGGCGCGGCTGCCGGTGCGTTGACTGGAACCTTGATCGGTTCAGCAATTCAGGAAGATGAAGCCCGCCGTTATGGTCCTCCGCCAGCAGGCGGTTATCCAGTGGCGCAACGGAGTGGCACGCCTGGGCTGGTAATCAGTCCGTACCCACCGCATCGACTAGTCGACGTGCGCGGAATACCACACGGAGCGATGGTGAGAGACCCGTCGAGCGGAGGCATCTTTATCAGGCCTTAGAGGGTTCCAGATTGGAGCGATGGGTTGGTCCCGCACCCGCGGCATCAACCGGCTTTCTTTTGCAGCTCATCGACCAGCGCCTTTGCTTCGCTCGTCATCTTGATCATCTCCGGCCAGGTGCGGGAATAGTTTTCCCCTGGCAATTTGCGGGTCGC
>JBEEGY010000125.1:0-6614 GCA_041167145.1 Verrucomicrobiota bacterium | reverse complement strand
AAAACACAATTGTCCAGGTAACCGCGCCGAGAACAACGGCGCACGCGAGCATCAGGGAATTGAGAAACGATGGCGCAGTCGCGACGCTTTGCTGACTGCCAACGACCGCCAGCCAAAAGCCGATATTCCAGGGACTCGACAATGCGAAAAATAATCCGAGCAAGTAACCCCTCTTTCCACGCGCATCCTTCGGCAATGTTTCCATATCCACGTTCTTCAGATGCCGCGCGGCCTTCCACGCGGATGCAGAAAGAGTGACCGCGAGGAGGAGCAAGAGCGCCAGACTGATCAGACCGAGAATCGTGCGCACACCGGGTTTGTTGAGCAGCGCGCCTGCGCCGGCGGCGACGGACAATGCCCAAATGAAATCTCCAGTGCACGCGCCTAAACCGACTTGCCACGCGGACCAAAAACCGCCGCCTTGTTCTTGCGGTCGCAAACCGCGCCGGATTATTTCCGCGTTCACCGGTCCCGGCGGCCAGGCCACCGACCACCCGAGCACGAAACCGTTAACTAAGATCGACATCGTACGCGCGACTCGGGCGCGTTGTTCACATACCGCACTTCCGCGTTGCCTCAGCGAAACTGGATTTTTTGCGGAGCAGTGAAGCGAGATACGCATCGGTGGCCGGCGCGTCGTTGATGCGGGCCAGGTTCGCCGGTGTCTGCAATCGCGAAAAGATTGCGTAGGCAATCTTGCTTCGTGGGACTTCCTTCTCACCGTAGCCCGACGGAACATTGCTCGACCAATACCGAACGTATTCCACCCCAGCGCGATTCTCTGTGCCGAGAAAAATGACGGAATGCCCGCTTTCACGCTTCCCGACATTTTTCGACCAGAAGATTTTCATGAAGTCGCCCGGCTGGGCTTGAGCAAAGTCATCAAAGTTGCGACCAAGCCCCAATTCGTGAAAGAGCCGCGCCGTGCCCGGGCCGTTTGCATTCCAGCGTCCCCAAATTCCCTCGCCATCACGCTGGTCGCGAATGACCAGTTGATTGAGTGTGGCAAAATCCAATTTGAGCCGGTCGTGCTCGCGCAATGCTTCGATTGTTCGCATGAAAACGAGATAGGTCGCGCCCGAGCAGAAACTTGGATAAGGCGCTTTCGGAATGGCGAAAAGTTTGCCCGATTCGAAATGCGCGGCGGATTGCAATTTGATTTTGGCATAACGCGAAACGGAGTACTTCCCGCCGGTGGGCATCCCTTTCACTTGTTCGAGTATCAGGCTGTTGAGATTTTCGCCGGCAGAATGCGCGACGCTCAGTGCGAGCGCGGCAAAGAATGTGAAGCAGGTGACAGTTTTCGGAAGCACCGCATAAGTAAGCGGCAAAACCCCACGTGAGCAACGGGGCGCGATTGGATTTCCGGATCTAGTCGCGCATGTCCTCGCGTGCACCGCAGAAAATTTGCGGCTGAGGACAGCCGCCTCTACAATAAAAACTAAACATGCTGCGTTTCGTGAAGATGAATGGCGCGGGCAACGATTTCGTCTTGTTCGATAATCGCGCCGGCGACATTCAACTAAGCCCCAAACAGATCGCTACGATCTGCGATCGGCATCGTGGGGTGGGAGCGGATGGAATTCTGCTGCTTGAGAAATCTTCGAATGGCGCGGATTTCCGAATGCGCTATTACAACGCCGATGGCGGAGAAGCTGAGATGTGCGGAAATGGGGCGCG
The DNA here is from genome assembly GCA_041167145.1 of Verrucomicrobiota bacterium. Classification (GTDB taxonomy): domain Bacteria; phylum Verrucomicrobiota; class Verrucomicrobiia; order Chthoniobacterales; family UBA10450; genus Palsa-1382. The sequence continues at coordinate 4,934 of JBEEGY010000125.1, read as the reverse complement.
TTGCTTTGCGCGTTACGCCAACAAGATTGCCAGCGCGCAGGAGCAGGTGTCATTCGAAACGCCCGCTGGGGTGATTCGCGCAAAACTGCACGACGATCTTGTTACACTGCAGATGAGCGACCCAACGGACATGCGCCTGAATATGCGCCTGCAAATCGAAAGCGAGGAAGCAGTCGTGCATTATATTAACAGCGGCGTTCCCCATGTCGTGGTTCCGGTCTCGCGGATCGACGTCGTGCATGTAGGAACCCAGGGTGCGGCCATTCGGCGCCACGAAATGTTTTCGCCCAAAGGCGCGAATGTGAATTTCCTGGAGAAACAGGGGCCCAAGAACATCGCCATTCGCACTTATGAACGCGGAGTGGAGGACGAAACGCTAGCGTGCGGGACGGGCGTCGTGGCGAGCGCGTTAATTTTTGCAGCGACGGAGAAGGTTGATGGACCGATTGGCGTACGGGTGCGCGGCGGCAACGAGTTGCAGGTCGGATTCATCAAACACGGCGATCATTTCCACGAGGTTACGCTAACCGGTCCGGCCGAGTTCGTCTTTGAGGGCTCGATCGAAATCTAATTTAGCCACGGATGAACACGGATTGACACGGATGGAGGAAATTTCTGTCTCCGAACCTGTGTTTCGTCTGTGTAAATCTGTGGTTTAGAAAACATGTTTCGCGGCACTTACACTGCACTGGTTACGCCTTTCCGAAATGGGGATGTCGATCTTAGCGCGTTTGAGAAACTGATCGAAGCGCAGATCGCCGGCGGCGTTGACGGCATTGTCGCTGTAGGTACGACCGGCGAATCGCCCACACTTTCGCACGACGAACGCGAACAGGTGATCGGGACGGCGGTCAAAGTAGCGAAGGGCCGCTGCAAAGTTTTGGCCGGGACGGGTTCGAATTCCACGCAACACGCGGTAAGCGATACGAAGGCGGCGGAAAAGCTCGGCATTGACGGAGCGCTTCTCGTGGCACCGTACTATAACAAGCCGAGCCAGGAAGGATTGTTCCGCCATTTCCAAGCGATCGCGCAATCTACGTCGCTGCCCATCATGCTCTACAACATTCCCGGCCGCTGTGCGGTCGATATCAATGCGGATACAGTCGTGCGCCTGGCCGAAAAATGCCGGAATATTGTGTCGATCAAAGAAGCAAGCGGCAGCGTTGAACGCGTCGGCGAATTGCGCATTCGTTTGCCCGAATCGTTCACGATCTTGAGCGGTGACGATTCGTTGACCCTGCCGTTCATGGCCGCCGGCGCCGCCGGTGTAGTAAGTGTCGCGTCGAATTTGTTTCCCGCCGAAGTTTGCGCGCTGGTTCGTGTATTTGGGTCTGGTGACGTGAAGCGCGCGCGTGAACTGCAGGGAAAAATGTTCGCAATCTTTAAGGATTTGTTTATCGAGCCGAATCCCGTGCCGGCAAAAACCGCGTTGTCATGGCGGGGGGCGATGTCGGCGGAAGTGCGTTTGCCGTTGTGCGAAATGAGCGAAGCAAATCAGGCCCGACTGCGAAAAACTCTCGAGGCGTTCGAGCGGGCAAAATGAGAAGACCGGTGCGCGTCCTGCTCGTCGGTTCCGCCGGTCGCATGGGCAAGATGATTGTCGATGTTGCACAGAGGGAACCGAACATCGAGATCGTCGCGCAGTGCGACCAGGGCGATGCGCTGGAGCCGGCGATGAAGAATTGCGATGTCGCCATCGACTTTAGCCTGCCTGCCGCGCTTGAAGACATTTGCCGCGCGGCGTTGCAAGATCGACATCCCCTCGTTATTGGCACAACGGGGCATTCGCCAGAACAACGCCGACTCATCAAAGAGACGGCGGAATCGTTGCCGATCGTTTTCGCATCGAATTTTAGTGTGGGCGTCAACGCGCTTTTCGCGTTAACGCGCAAAGCCGGGGAAATCCTGCGCGACCAATTCGATCTCGAAATCATCGAGACGCATCACGTCATGAAGAAAGATGCGCCGAGCGGGACCGCAAAAACGCTGGCGGAGATTTTGAAAAGCGCGGGCAAGATCGAGAGGGAGATTCCGATTCAATCGATCCGTGAAGGCGAAGTGGTTGGCGAACACACCGTGATTTTCTCGGGACCAGGCGAGCGCGTGGAACTGGTTCATCGGGCCAAGAGTCGCGAGACTTTTGCCAAAGGCGCATTGCGCGCGGCCGAGTGGGTTGTCGGGAAGTCGTCCGGACTCTACAACATGCAAGATGTGCTCGGCCTGTAGCGGCGCTCTATGAGCGCCGAAAATATTAGATCCGGCGGTCATAGACCGCCGCTGCAGTAATGAAAATCGGCGTTGCCTTGGGCTCGAATATTGGAGATCGGCTTTCCAATTTTCGAGCGGCACGAAAGGCGATTGTCGGGCTTGCCAGCGTGAGCGCGCCGATCCTGGCTTCATCGATCTACGAAACGGAGCCGGTCGACTGCGAACCGGGCGCAGCAAAATTCTTCAACGCGGTGATGGAGTTCGAATACGACGGCGATCCGGCGGATCTGTTGAAGAAGCTCAAAGCGATTGAGAGTTCGCAGGGCCGACCGGAGGACCATGCCCGCAACGTCTCGCGCAAGATCGACATCGATCTTCTCTATGCCGGCGACATGGAGATCGAGAACGAGCAGTTGCACGTTCCGCATCCACGCATGCATTCGCGAAGATTTGTGCTCGAGCCGCTTGCGGAGATCAGGCCCGATCTCATTCTGCCGAATCAGACTCAAACTGTGGCCCAGTTGCTGCCAAACTTGGACGACCCGGCGGAAGTGGTGCGATTGCAGGAGCAATGGTAAGCTCGAACACAATGGAGAAGTTTCGCGAGATGAAGCGACGCGGCGAGAAGATTACCGCGCTAACGGCTTACGATTATCCGATGGCGCGGCTGCTCGACGAGAGCGGCATCGACATCATTCTGGTGGGCGATTCCGTTGGGATGGTCGTTCTTGGCTACGAAGATACAACGAGCGTGACGCTGGAGGAAATGCTGCATCACACCCGCGCGGTCGGGCGCGCCGTAAAACGCGCGGCGCTCGTTGTCGATCTTCCCATTCACACGTACGATACGCCGGAGCAGGCCGTGGCGACGGCCAGGCAACTTGTCGATGCCGGCGCGCAGGCGGTGAAACTCGAAGGCGGGACAAGTCACGTGCGGCAAATCAGAGCTATCACGGACGCGGGCATTCCGTTGATGGCGCACATCGGGATGTTGCCGCAAAGCGTGCGCGAAGAAGGCGGTTATAAACTCAAAGGCCGCACGCCGACCGAAGCAGAGGCATTGGTTCGGGACGCACAAGCGGTGGAGAAGGCCGGCGCGTTCTCTGTGGTTTTGGAGATCGTGGCCAAGGAAACGGCCAAGCAGGTCACGGATGCCATTGCCATTCCGACCATCGGGATCGGTTCAGGCGAACATTGCGATGGTCAAATCCTGGTGACGCACGATCTGATTGGATTATTTCCATGGTTCACACCGAAATTTGTTTCCCCGGAGGCGCGGGTCGCGGACGAAATTCGCAAGGCCGCGCGGGTATTTATAGAACGAACGCGCGAGACCGATTCGCTGTCTAACCGCGAGAAAGAAGGATGAGAGCTTCTGAATACGAGAACTTCGACGAACTAAGCTACGACGCGTTGCTCGCCGGCCGTCAGCAGCGGAGCTGGCTCTGGTTCGGGTTGATCGTCTCTTTGATGATCCATCTTGGGCTGTGCGCATATTTTTACAGGACCCGCTTTCAAGCGGTGGATCCAGCGTTTCTGGCAACTCAGCAGACGCCGACGTTCAAGGTGAAGAATGTCGATCTTAAGGCCTTGGACAAAAGCAGCACGGACACAAACAGTCAGGCGGCGAAGCCGATCCCGGATTCGACGGACGTGCAATTGCCGGATGAAAAGAAATCGTTCGATAAATTGTTGGAGGAGGTCCATGCCAGCACCGCCATGCCGGACGACATGCAAAATGTTTTGCCGGACAAACCAAAGGTGGAGCCCGATGCAACTTCCGTCATGACCGAGATCGAGCGCTCGAGCGCGCAAACGCTTTCGAACAGCCCGAACGCTACACACGAACAATCTTTGTTGAACGACAGCGCCGTTTCGGGGCGCCCGCAACCGGCACTGAGCGGAACGGAACTCGCCACCAGTACAATCATCAAGCGGCCGAACAGTTTCACGAGCAAGATCCAGTCGGACAGTGCCGGTCCAAGCAAAGGACACGCGCCCGGGTTTAGCGATCTCGATCAGCTTCTTTCGCAAGCAGGGCCGCTCGGTTCGGGCACGAAATTGCGGATGCCGGATGATCAGCTTTTCCAATATGATAGCGCGGATTTGCAACCGAGCGCGGTTGCGCAACTGGAAAAGCTGGGCACGCTCATCAAGCGTAATCCAAAAGCGACATTTTCGATCGAAGGCTACACCGATTCTTTTGGTCCGCCCGATTACAATCTCATGCTCAGTCAGCGGCGCGCGGACAGTGTGAAGGAATACTTGGTGCAGGCGATGTTGATTAATCCGGCGCAAATCCAGGCGCGCGGTTACGGGCAAACCAAGTTTCGTGTTTCACCGAACGGTTCGATCGAAGAACAAGGCGCAAATCGCCGCGTTGAGATCGTGGTGCATACAGACCAGCCGTGATTGATCGTTTCGCCTCCGGCTCGTCAAACCTCTCGAGCTTTGCTATTTACGTCGCTCACTCCCGCCAGCTCCGTTGTTCGATCCTGTGTGTACTGTAGCGGCGATCTATGACCGCCGAATTTTTAAGTCACGGCGCTCATGGAGCGCCGCTACAGAAGAGGTCGGGCGCTTCAAACCGCCGGGCGGCTGAGATCAATCGCGCCCCTACTTATCACCAGTTCTTGATCCACTTATTCTGACTGCCCGCAGTGTCGTCAGCGGCACTCCAAAGATCAAAAGTGGGATTGAATCCATTCTTCATTGGATCAGACGCC
>JBEEGY010000124.1:0-3251 GCA_041167145.1 Verrucomicrobiota bacterium | reverse complement strand
TGGTTGACCCGCCTTCGCGTTGCTTCGGCGCGGCAGGTAGTTGAGAGAGACAGCCAATGCGCGTGAGCGGTAACTTCGGGAATCTTTTGCGCCAGGATTGTTGCAGATGTTTGCGCTCCCGCAGCGAAATGGCAAAGAGCAGTTCGTAGTCTTCGCCGTCAGAGATGGCATTGTCGATCTTGGCGCCAGGCCCGAGGGGCAAAGTTTTCTTGTCGATCTTGTACCCAACTTTGCTCTCTTTCGCGAGACGCGGAAGATCGGCGCCGAGTCCATCGCTCAAATCCATCATGGCGTGGACGCGAAAATTTTTAGTCAACCAGCGGGCCTCTGCGATGCGCGGAACGAACCGCAAATGCTTTCCCTTGTCCGCGCCGCCTAATCGGCCGGTGACGTAAAGATCGTCGCCGGCTTTGCCGCCGCGCCGCGCCACCCATCGTTTCTTTTCCACGAAACCGACCACGCTGACGGAAATCATCATCGGGCCGCGCGTGGCGCTGGTTTCGCCGCCCACGATGCTGACATCAAAGCGCGCGGCCGCCCGTTGCAACACGCGATAGAGATTGTCGATCTTGCGCACGGTAGTTTGATTCGGTGCGATCAGCGTGATCAAGGCAAACTGCGGGATGCCGGACATTGCGGCGAAATCGCTGAGCGGACGCATCATTGCTTTCCAGCCCACCGCATCGGTGTCGTCACTCGGACGAAAATGAACGGTCTCTACGAGACAATCGGTTTTGAAGAGAAGAAGCTCGTCCGTGCCAGGAAAGCGCAACACCGCGCAGTCATCACCCGGGCCCGCGCGCACCGCTTTGCTAGGTTTTAGTCGCGGCAGAAGCCGAGCGAGCAGCCGGTCCTCGCCCAGGTCGCGCAATTTCATTGCGGGAAGATTTCAGGAAAGGCCAGCAATGTCAGCATGATCGCGTTGAAGAGCGCATGCATGGTCATGGAGACGAGAATGGAACCGCTCCATTCATAGGCAATGGTAAGGCAGCTCCCGAGAACAAAAAGGGCGACGAAAGAAGGCAAATGCAGATGCACGAGTGCAAAAAGCAAGGAGTTGAGGGCCAGGGCGAGGAACCAGCCGAGATAACGTTTGAAAACGCCGTAGAGGAAGAAACGAAAAACAAATTCTTCAAAAATCGGTGCAACTACGACAGCCAGAAAAATAATCAAAATTCGTTGTGCGATCGTTTCCGAACCGGTGAAAAGATCGACAATCTGTTGCCGGCTTGATCTCACTCCGTCGCCGAAAACGCTCTGTGTTAAGGCGTCGGCTAGAATGATCAACGGGTAGGCCGCGATCAGCAAAACAATGCCTGTTAGTAATGCCCGCGAAAAACCAATCCGCGAAAAACCGCCGAGTGAATTGAGATCGAGGCGACGAAACCTCATGAAAGCGACCAGGAAAAGAAGCAAACCGATGTTGAAGAACAGGTTCGCAACAATGTCTCGCATGTTGGTCTGTCTGGGGGGCTGAGCATAGAACCAAAGAGTCACATTCCCGAGGAGCCATGTAATCAGGGCGAGGGCCACGACGGTTTCGGCGAGGCCAAAAGTGCGGAGCGGCGGCGGCTCCAGGGCGATAGTCGATCTACGCGCGGCGATTTGCCGAATAAGCGAAACGTACACGTAAAGGCAGACGATGAGATAGATTGTGTAAAGGACGCCCGCGAAAGCCGCGGAAAAACTGGCGAGCAACATGGCCGCGCAACGCTACGGAGCGTAATAGCTCGGCAGGAAATAGGCGCGACCGCTTTCCAACTGCGGAGTCAACTGCTTGGGAAGTTCGAGCGAGATCTTTGAATTTCCTGATTCCCCAAAGGCACGAAAGAACCGGCCCAGGCTGAACGGCGGACCGTACTTGATAATGGTGGCATTGGGCGCGTCGCCCAATTGTTTCGCTTTGTTAAACGCGTCTTCGACCTGGCCAAGTCCGTCGATGAGTTTGTTATCGAGCGCCTCTTTGCCGGAAAGAATGCGGCCATCGGCGACGCCGTTGCGCAAACTATCGGCCGGAAGATTACGTTCCTTCGCAACGATGCCGAGAAATTTGTCATAGGTTTTCATGACAAAGCCCTGCACCAGCTCGCGCTCTTCGGGCGTGATGGGACGCGCGCCATTGAGCATGTCTTTGAATTTGCCGCTTTTGAATACGACCGAGGCGAGCCCGATTTTGTTGAGCAACTGTTCGTAATTAAACGTTTGGATGATGACACCAATGCTGCCGGTAATGGTGGTCTCGTTGGCCATAAGAAATCTGCCGCCGCACGAAACATAATAGCCGCCGGAGGCAGCCAGCGTTTCCATGTAAACGACCACGGGCTTTTTCCCGCGCGTTTTCACCACCGCGTTGTAAATGATATCCGATGCCGTCACCTCGCCGCCCGGCGAATCGATCTCCAGCACGACCGCTTTGACGTGATCGTCTTCGCGGGCCTGCTGCAAAGCCGCCCGCATATCGTCCACCATGGAATCGCTCACATTTCCCGGCACGCTCGAGCTGATCAAACCGCGCATGGTGATGAGCGCGATTTTATCGGAACCCCCGCGTTGCACAATCACCTCACGGAAGCGGGGCCCCGATTCTTCCCAAGATCTACCGCTGACGCGGCGAAAAGCCGTCGCCGCGAGGAGAAAATTGACAAACACACTCGCGCAAAGCGCCACGAAGAGGAAAATACTGAGACAACCAAGCCTGCGGTCCGCCATGAGGGTTGAAGACTGGCGGAGAAAAACCCAACGCACAAGCGGTTTTCGTTCTCCAATCTCGCTGGCCTGTAAGCTGCTTTCCAAGCAGCCATGAACAGCAGTGGCGCACTTCCCGTAAGCGAATCAGCGGCTCGGCGGGTTCGCAAATCGAAATCGCATAAACGCGGCCGCCCCCGCACCAAAAACGCCAACGCCTCCGGCCATGGTGAGCGCGAGATGGCAGCGGTCGGAACCCTCACCCGCACCAAATCGCTCCTTCTGGCAGCGCTTCGGGTGTGGGAATTGAAGCACCGGATCGGCGAATAAGTCCGTCTGGTTATCTCGATTCCGTTGTCGATCTAGGCGCCGTCGCCGGCCAAATTACGGGTCAGCTTCCTTGCGCAGGTTTGTCAATGCGGCTTCGAGCTCACGCGCGTTAGCCATACCTTCGGTGTTCAGTTGCACCCAATCGCGCATCGGATTGTGCCAGAACTTCTCGTAGATCTTGACGCCATTGCTGTAGAGAGCCGCCACGTAACTAAACGAACTCTTCGCCATCACCA
>JBEEGY010000123.1:0-6192 GCA_041167145.1 Verrucomicrobiota bacterium | reverse complement strand
GTTGCATTCGTCTAATACAACCGGCCCGACTCGGCTTTTATTCCATAGTCTTTTGGAAAGAAGGCGGCCCCGACCAACACTTTTCTCCAGGACGCACGACAAAAGGTGACTTTCCGGGAATATAAATCCAGCAAATTGGTTGAATGAGTGAAGAACAATCCTCCATTTAACCAAGCATGTTTATGACTCCAACGATCGCCAGCATCCTGAATTTTGCGGGGCCGGACATGATAGTAATCCTCCTCATCGTGTTGCTCCTGTTCGGTTCGAAGAAGCTGCCCGAGCTCGCCCGAGGGATGGGTCGAGCGGTAAAAGAGTTCGGCGCAGCTCGAGACGAGATAGAGAAAGGCATTAGTCTGTCCGGCCCCAGCGAAGGAGCACACGCAAAACTGGTGGATACAAAAAGCGATCGAGTATCTCCGGAGTAGTCCGGCTGCCTGATTCAAATTGCGGTTCGGATCGGCAGCGTCGCTACCTGAAGGAACTCGATGATCAATCTAGTAACCGATAACCCACGCAAGAAACGAATCGTCATTCTCGGCGGTGGTTTCGGCGGGGTTTATACCGCCATTCACCTTGAGAAATTGCTGGCGCGAGTGGACGCGGTAGAGATCTGTCTCGTTAGCCGAGATAATTTTTTCCTGTTCACGCCGATGCTTCACGAGATTGCGGCAAGCGATCTCGAGATCACAAATATCGTAAATCCCCTCCGGAAGTTACTTCGCAAAGTTGAGGTGTTGGTAGGTGACGTCAACCAGATCGATCTGCCGAACAAGCGGGTCTTGATTTCACATGGCTACCGCAAACACTCTCTCCGGATCGACTACGATCATCTGATCATCGCATTGGGATCAATCACCAACTTTTACGACATCCCTGGTCTCGCCGACCTGGCCGTACCGATGAAATCGCTTCGCGATGCCATTCAGTTGCGCGCTCAAGTCATCCAACATTTGGAAGAGGCAAATTCCGAATGCAATCCCGCCGACCGGCAATCGTTACTCACTTTCGTAGTGGCGGGCGGCGGCTTCGCCGGCGTGGAAACAGTTGCGGCGTTAAATGACTTCGTGCGGGAGGCGCTCCCATTCTACCCCAATCTGAGTGAAGGCATGTTGCAAGTTATGCTCGTGCATTCTGGGCCGGTGATTCTGCCAGAATTGGGTGAAAACCTGGGACGATACACGCAGACGGTGCTCGCACGACGCGGTGTGAAAATTCACCTAGACACCCGGGTAGAGAGAATGACGGAGGACACAGTCTTTTTGGCCCATGGTGCCCCAATCCCATGTCGCACCTTGGTGTGGACTGCCGGAACCGTTCCCAGTCCGCTTATCTCCTCGCTCCCCTGCGCGAAGGAACGAGGCCGAATCCGCGTGGACCAAGTCTTGCGAGTTCCCGATTGGCCTGATGTCTGGGCCGTGGGGGATTGTGCGTTTGTGCCGGACACCAGAAATCCCGGGAAGTCTCATCCGCCAACCGCGCAACATGCCATCCGCGAAGGCAAGGTTGGGGCGCAGAATATCGCAGCTGCACTCTTGGGTCGCCCTCGAAAAGCATTTTCGTTCACGACCATTGGGCTGTTGGCTTCACTCGGCCGTCGGACAGGTGTAGCGCGCATCTTTGGTTTCAATTTTTCCGGCTTCTTCGCCTGGTGGATGTGGCGGACGGTTTATCTGAGTAAATTGCCAGGCCTGGACAAGAAGGTTCGCGTCGCATTCGATTGGACACTGGATCTTCTTTTCCCTAAAGACGTGTGCGCAGTGCATGATCTGCCGGCTCGTCGCGGTTTCAATCGATGCAACGATCGGCCGCATTCTCTGGGATACTCTGATCAAGGCCCCTGTCGATCATGTTCGGTGACGGAAGGCGCGGTCTTGATTAAAACTGATTAAAACCGCACGAGCTCAGACGCCGAGACGTGATTTCTCCTTAAGGGACTACCGGGCCTAGTAGCCGTTCTCCCGCGTATAGAGGCGCGACCCTAACGGGATTCGAACCCGTGTTACCGCCGTGAAAGGGCGGTGTCCTAGGCCTCTGGACGATAGGGTCTAAAAGCCGGGCAATATCGGTTTTAGACTTTGTCGTGCAAGGCAAATTGGCATTAAGCCCGAACAAGTTCGACAAGCAGCTTTGCTGTGCGCGCCGTCGCGCCCCGATGAGCCTCTACGACCCGATGTGCATTGCGCACAATTGCTGCGCGCGATGCCGAATTGCGCAAAAGATCGGCAATCACTCCTTGCAAGTCGTCGCTGGAACCTACCTGGATCGCGCCGTTCGCGCTTACCAGCGAGCGCGCGAGCAAGGCAAAATTTTCCATGTGCGGACCAAACACAACCGGCTTGCCTGCTAGAATCGGCTCTACCGGATTCTGACCGCCGCGCGCGGTGAGACTTTTTCCCACGAAAACGACGGTCGCGGCCAGGTACCAGCTTTGCAGCTCACCGGTCGTATCGAGAATCAAGCAATCTGCGCCACCGCCCGACGATGAACACATGCTGCGTTGCTCCACTCGCAGGTTAAGTCGCTCCAGACTCCGGAGCACTTCCCTGGCTCGTTCCGTGTGGCGCGGGGCGATAATTAGAAACAAATCCGGAAATTCATCGCGCAAATCGCGAAAGATTTTTCCAAGAATTTCCTCTTCGCCTGCGTGTGTGCTGCCACCGAGTATGACCGGTCGGTTCTTGTCGATCTTAAGCTCGGCGAGAATTGCCTGCGCCTTTGCAAGATCGACATGTACGTCTTCGGGGTCGTACTTAATGCTGCCGACGTGACGAATGCGCGCCCGATCGACTCCCAGCGCAGCCCATCGCTCGATATCGTCCGGCTCTTGCACGCAAACCAAATCGAGGAGACGGAAAATCGGAGCCACTGCAAAATGAAACTGGCGAAATCTGCGTTCTGATCTCGAAGACAACCGCGCGTTGACCAGCGCGACCGGAATCTTTTGCGCGTGCGCGCGCGCTACCAGGTTCGGCCAAATCTCAGCTTCAATCAAAATAATCCTTGCCGGCCGGATGACATTGAACGCGCGTCGCATGATCGGCCAAAAATCGAGCGGCGTGTACATTACTTCGATCCAGTCCGGAGCGTTCTGGCTGGCGAACGCAAAGCCCGTGGTCGTGGTCACTGTCAGCACACACTGCAGATTCGGTTCGAGCGCGCGCAATTGCGCCGCGAGTTTGAGTGCAACTGCAACTTCGCCCACACTGACGGCATGCAACCAGGTCGATCTTTGCGTGACCAGACGCGTGCGCAGATCGACATCGAACCAACCGAGCCGCTGCCCGAATTTCTCACGGTAGCCACCGCGCCGGATCATTTTCACGATGTACCCGGGCAGAAACAGCAAAAGACCGAGCGGCCAAAGCAGATTATAAATGAACCGCATTACGTCTTGTTTGCTTCGGTTGTAATTGCTCGTAAAAACAAAACCTCGGTCGCTCCATATTTTTTCGCGCGAATCACCTCCCACAATTTTCTCTCGGGAATATTTTCGCCAGGCCGCTTTTCCAGAACAAAAACGCCGCCGGGAGTGATCAATTTGGGCAACGCTTCATTCGACAAAAGTTTGTCGGTAAAAGCTTCTCCGGCCTTGTTTTTTTCGTAGGGCGGATCGGCGAAAACAATATCGAATCTTTCCGTCGACGAAGCGCGCTTCAGAAAATCGAAAACGTCCTGGCCGCGCACCCTGGCCTGAAACTTCGCTTTCCCCAGATTTGTCTCGATCACGGCAATCGATTGTCGATCTTCGTCGATGAAAAGCACCGACGCGGCGCCACGACTCAATGCTTCGATGCCAAGTGCGCCGCTTCCCGCAAACAAATCGAGAACACGCGCTCCGATCACGGCGTCGCCCAAACTGGAGAAAATGGCCGCCTTCACGCGATCCATTGTCGGCCGGACGCCGCGTTTCGGTACGTTCAAGTGGATTCCGCCAGCTGAGCCAGCGATTACTCTCATGGCGATGCGCTTGGCGTGGGGCGTTCCGTTTCCCCGCCAGGGGAAACCGATTGCGTCGAGTCTGCCGGCCGGTTGACGGGTTCCTTCTTTTTCTGCCGCTCAGTTTTGACTCCGCCAAGGAAACTATTGATCACGTTTCCGAAATCCTTCAGATCTTTGCCCACCACTTTCTCCACTAAATTCGATTTTGGCCGATCAATCGTTCCACCGACCTCGAAATCGACCGCGAAATAGCCCGGTTCGTCTACGGGCCGGAAGTTGCCGCGAATGGGTTTGAAAAGCTGATTGCGAATCTTTTCGTTAATCGCCAGCTGCGAATCCAGCCGCATTTTACCGTCCAAAGCAATCGTGCCTTTGGCGGAGAGATGAATGTTCGGCGATCGCAGAATCATCTCCTCAACCGTAACTAATCCCGCGTCGATATGATATTTCACTTGCGCCTGCTCGAGCTTCAGTTGCGTAAGTTCTTCGATCTGGAGAACCTGTCCCAGAGCGACGAGCAGGCTGTACTGCCGCAATTGCCCGTCGCGCAATAGAATGGTACCCGTGCCGCTGAGGGCATTTGCATCGGCGATTTTGCCGGTCGCTTCAAAATTCCCTTCAAGTTTACCTTTTACCATGCCTTTCTCCCCACCGGCATCGACAATGACTTGCTCCGCTTCCACGTCGCGAAACGTCACCGCCAGGTTAAACGGTGAATCTCCCGCCTGGGGTTGCATGGCGAAACGGCCGGTAAGATCGCCGCCCCCGATTTGTGCCGAGATCTGGGAAAGTTCCAGCTTGCCAGGTTCGTAGCGAAGCGCAGATCGCATTTCCTTGAGAAAAAAGCGATCGCGCAGCGAAATTCTGGCCACCTTCGCGTTGCCTTCCAGGCCGGCGAATTCGCGAACGTTCGAGCGCAGCTCCAAGCCTTCGAAGGCCGCAACAAATTTTCCGGATTCTTCCAGAAATCTAAAATTCCCGCCCTTCACTCTGATGCGCTGGATTTCGGGAACAAATCGCGGATGCACGCTTTCACCGGCCGTTTCTTGAGGCCTGCCTGCTACATTCGGGGCAATGGAAACGGATGGAATGGACACACCGGACGGCTCCGTTTGCGTACCTCCGGAAGAAGATCCGCCCTGAGCACCTTCCTCGCCGCTTTCAACGGGCAGATTTTCCGTCTGGGTAGAGCCGGGCAGCCTCCACTTGCCGTCTGCGTTTTGCGCCCAGACCACATGTGGGTCGACCAGCGATACTTCTTTGATCACCAAGCGCCGCGAGAAAAGCGATGAAAAACGAATTCGAAGGCGAAACGTCCTGGCCGCGAGAAAGCTCTCCGATGCACTTCCGGACACCTGCGGAATCGTGATGCCGCTGAGCTTGAGCCCGCTCCACGGCGTCACGCTGATCCGCTGAATATGAAGCGGCGTACCGAGGCGCTGGCTAAGTTCCTGCTGAATTCTTGTTTGTGTCCCTAGCGATTGCACATACAAGTTCACACCGAGCAAGGCCAGCGTGGCCAAAGTCAGAAGTGTCCCAAAGACAATCAGGAAAACTCGGCTGAACCTTTGCACGCGGAGACGTTACGCAGACCTACTTTGAAGAAAAGATCAAAGCCGCCTGGCGAAGTGACATGAACAGCACCCTGGTAATTCTAAATCCCGCTGCGCGCAGCCAGCGGGCCAGGCACCAGCGTGCGCGTGTGGAAGCGATCGTGCGCAATAGCGTCATCTGCGCAACTTCATGTTCGGGTGAAGCGGAAGGCCTGGCGCGTCGCGCGGCTCAGGAAGGATTCGAAAAAGTCGTGGCGGCCGGCGGCGACGGCACCATTCACGAAGTCGTGAACGGCATCGCCGGAACTGACGCTTCTCTTGGTCTTTTGCCAATTGGAACAATGAACGTTTTCGCCACCGAACTTGGGCTTCCGACACATGACCTGGCACATTGCTGGAAGATTATCGAGCGGGGAAAGACGCGCCTTGTCGATCTTCCCAGCGCCAACGGGAAATATTTCGCGCAATTGGCCGGTGTCGGACTCGATGCGCACGTTGTAAAAGAAACCAGCCTTGCCTTAAAACGCAGCTTCGGTCCGCTCAGCGATCTCATTCAGGCAGCCCAAAGCGCCGCGCGGGTTCCGCCCCGTCTCTCCATCGAGTCGGAAAATGCGTCTATAGACGAAGGCTCCTTTGTGCTAATTGGAAATGGGCGGCTCTACGGCGGTCCGTTTCCTTTTTTCAAGCACGCCCTAAT
>JBEEGY010000122.1:0-3254 GCA_041167145.1 Verrucomicrobiota bacterium | reverse complement strand
TCCCCAAAATGGCGCGGACCCTATCCAGTCTTCGCGGCTCGCCGTGGTCAGTGCGGTGAAAGTGAGCGAAGGCGAAACAGTAAAAGCGGGCCAGGAATTGTTTATTTTGCGATCCGACGAGATTCGTGGCCTCAGCACACAGGCAAACGGTCTTAGGGAGGATTTACGAACGCATGAGCAAGGCCTGGCCAAGGCTGACGCAGCTTACGCCTCGCAGCTGGAGATTAAACTGGCTGAAATCTCAAATGCCGAAAGCGAAGTGAAGTTCCGGGAAAAGCATGTCGCCACCAGCCACGAATTGGTTGATCGAATGGAAACGCTTTCGTCTAAGGGTGGAATCTCACAGGTCGAACTGATACGGCTCCGCCTTGATTTGGCCGCCTCCGAAAAAGATTTGAGTGTCGCGCAACGAACGTTGCAGCAAGTATCGCTAGATCGACAACGAATGGAAACTGAGCATGCACGCTTGCGTGATGAACAGGTTGCCGAAATCGAAAAACTAAAATTCCGCGTCGCCGCGCTGAAAACCGATCTTGAAAATTCACAGCAAAACATGTTGTCGGTGCGCGCCCCATATGACGGCGTCGTTATTTCGTTGGCGCAACGCAATTCGGGAAGCGTTGTTCAAAATGGCCAGGAGTTATGTCAACTGGCGCGCATCGACGCGAAGCCGCACGCACGCCTGCTCCTAAGTGAAGCTGGCCTGCCGAAACTGGCCATTGGTCAAAGGGTTCGCTTCTTCTTCGACGCTTTCCCCTATCAGCGTTACGGCGCAGTTGATGCCAAGCTTACGTGGATTAGCCCATCAACGGTGTCGACGTCGGACGGATCGCACTTTGTCGGCCTCGCTTCGTTAGAAGAAAACAAAAAACCGCACAGCAAAGTGCAGCCGCGCGTCGGAATGAGAGGCGAAGCGCGCATCGTTGTCGGTCGACGAACTTTGATTGAATACGCCTTCGAGCCAATCCGCCAGTTGCGGGAAAATATTCGCGAATAGTTCGCGTGCAAGCAATGCAGCAAGCGCCATCCAGTTTACGAGTCGAAGATTTGACCACTACGAACGACGCCATGGCGCGTTGCCTGCGTCTGGCCGCTCTGGCCGCGAAATCGGACGTACCGGTGGTACTCCTCGGAGAGACCGGCACGGGTAAAACCCTGCTCGCGCACGCCATCCACAATTCCTCTGCCCGTGCCGTCAAACCGTTCGTGTCATTCAACGCCTCGGCTATGAGCGACACGCTGCTCGAAAGCCAATTGTTTGGTCATGAGCGCGGCGCGTTCACCGGTGCGCAGCAAGCGGTCAAAGGTAAATTCGAGCTGGCCAACGGCGGCACTCTGTTTCTCGACGAAATCGCGGAGATGAGCGTCCTGGCGCAGGTGAAAATTCTGCGCGTTCTGGAGTATGGAGAGTTCGAGCGTCTGGGTTCGGAACGAATGCTTAAGTGCGACGCGCGAATTATTTGCGCCACGAACTGTTCCCTCCGCGAAAGAGTGGCCCAGGAAAAATTCCGCGAAGATCTTTATCACCGCCTGAACGGACTGACTCTGTTGATTCCGCCATTACGCGAAAGGCTCGAAGAATTACCGGCCTTGATTGCAGCGGAGCTGAAAGCCGCTGCCGTTAGCGAAGGAAAGCCGATCACCGCGATTCATCCCCAGGCCATGGAGAGACTCACCACTTATCCGTGGCCAGGGAACCTGCGTGAATTGAGTCACACTGTGCGCACCATGACCTTGTTCTGCGAGGGTCCTGTGATTTTGCCGGAACATGTTGTTTTCCCGCCCGATCTGCCGGCGGTGCAGCCGTCTAAGGACGGCGTGCCGCCTGATTCGCCCCACCAGAAAAATAACGATCATGTTGGAAACGATCTCACTCTCGCCGCCGCGGTCGCGCGTCATGTCCGGCTCGTGTACCAGCAAAGCGAGCGTAACCAGAGAAAGACGGCCAAGCTTCTTGGAATCTCCCGCGCGACCCTGGCACGGCATCTTCGCAAGGTGGACCAAAAGTGATTCGATGATGGCCTCGAATCGATTCGAAATTGTACCAATATCACGCACTCAAAAAGCATTCCGTTTTGTCGATGACGACAATTCAAAAAATATCGCGGCTCTATAATGCATTGGAAATCAACGGCAAGGGCGGGTGTGTGAATTTCCGGACTCAACGGGTTTAAACCTGCTGGCATGAATGGTGGTAATAGGACGGACAAGTGAGTGCGCCGAAAGAAAACAAGAATGTTCCTGCGAGCGAATCTGGAGTTCGCAAGCAGAAGCAGAAGAAGGCGAAATTGATCCGTTTGGACGATCTTATCGCGAAAAGCGACGTCCGCGGCGGAGGTCAATTACTATTTGGTGCGACTGACACAACAATAAACAACCCAACACAAAAAGGATAAATAAGAAAATGGCTAAGAAAAACATTAAAGTTCGTGACTTGAAACCTAAGAAAGATGCCAAAGGCGGCGGCGGTTATGCAGCCGGTGGCCCCACAGCAGCAACCGGTGGCCCCAAGTCATCGACAGGCGGCCCGATCTCAGCCGCAGGCGGCCCGGTCTCAG
This sequence comes from Verrucomicrobiota bacterium, assembly GCA_041167145.1. Taxonomy (GTDB): domain Bacteria; phylum Verrucomicrobiota; class Verrucomicrobiia; order Chthoniobacterales; family UBA10450; genus Palsa-1382. Next base: position 696 of record JBEEGY010000122.1, on the reverse strand, counting down.
CCGCAGGCGGCCCCAAAACGGGCATCTAAGCGTCAGTTTAACAACCGCCCGGCGGTTCAACCCCGCGGGGCGGTTTGCAAAAAGGCTCGCTGTCTAAGCGAGCCTTTTTTTGGTCAACCGTTCACAACTAGCGCATGGAGGCCGCTTCTTGCTCGCGGCCTTCCAGTTCAAGCACCATCCGTTTCAGATGCGGATAATTCTGGCGGGGCTCGAGAAAGCGCAAACTTTCCTGCGGATTGCCCCAGCGTAAAATCTGAATCGGTTCCTGCCGCGCGCCCCAATTGTTCATCTCGCTTCGTGTCGACATGTACAGATCGATCGTATTCCGTCCGGACAACGCCCAGCCATAATCATCAACGCGATAAATTTGTCCCGTGGAGAGCAGACGAAACGTCGTTCCCATCGGCCAGCGCGACCAGTCAGCCGCGGCGCTGCCAACCCTTGGAGGTTTTTTCGCTATGGCGACGGCACGTTTCGCGCCGCGCGTTGTTTTCGTGACCCGTGTAGTCGTGGTTACTCGCGTATTCGTTCTCGCTTCCTCCATCGAGAATGGCTGCAACCCGCCCGAATTCGAAACGCGCCGTACAGCGACATCTTCCTCGTCAGAAATGGCTAAGGCGCGCGCCGCATTTTCGGCGCGATGGATCGCTGGACCTGCGGCCTGCAATTGTCCGCCCAACGCGTTACGCGCCCCAT
>JBEEGY010000121.1:0-5258 GCA_041167145.1 Verrucomicrobiota bacterium | reverse complement strand
CGGCAAGAAGATCGGTTTCCCGACCGCGAACTTGAGCGCACACAGTGAACAATTTCCGCCGAACGGAGTTTATTTCGCCGAAGCGTGGCTCGGCGGCGTACTTCTGCACGGCGTGGTAAACCTCGGGTACCGGCCAACGGTCAGTACAGGCAAATCGGAGCGCATCCTCGAAATTCATTTGCTCGATTTCGATCGCGATATCTACGGCAAAGACCTCGAGATCCGTTTTGTGCGCTATCTGCGGCCGGAAAAGAAATTTGAAAACGTGGACGCGCTCGTTCGACAGATAGAAGCCGATGTACGACGGGCACGGGAGCTTTGCGCCGCATGATCGGTGGATCGAAGAAGGCGCAAGATATCGATCTTGCGAATTCTGTAGGGGAAGCTGTTAGCTTCCCAACTAAAATGGTCGGGACGCTAACAGCGTCCCCTACAGGGTGACAGGGCGCGGGAGCGAAGCAGTCGTCGCTCCTCCCAGGGTCGCGGTCCCTTGATGGCAAAGTTAGGCGGCGCAGTTGCGTGTTGATTTAGCATCGCCCCCGCCGCGGCGGGTGAACTGTGGAGCGGCCGATCCGCCTGTCTCTCGTAGCGCGGCGTCCTACCTCGAACGTTTTGCGGGTGAACGTTTCGCGCGAGGGGTCCTCGAGAATGTGACCGGCGCTTTTTCCATTTGCCCAGCCGACGTGGCCCGGCGCTGAATAGAAGCGATCTCGCGATCGATCTTTTGGATTTGCGCGAGAAGAGCGTCCTTGCGTTCCGACAGCTTGACCAAATGCCGGAGCGTGCCGCTGGGAATGTTGGTCAGCATTCCCCCACTCTGCGCGGAGGAATTAAGATTGCAACCGTCTAAGGTCGCGCACCTCTGGCGTCGTACGAATCGCCGCGATTACGGCGCATCCGCCCACGACGAGACCGCTGCCGAATGCGAAAACGAGCAAAATCCATATGGGGAAGTCGGAGAGACGCATGATTCCTTCTTGGACGAAGCGGCCGCCGCCAGACAAAGTGTAAGCGATCGCGCTCCCCAGGGCGGTAATGGCGACAAGGATAATGCCCCGCAAGGAACGAGTCTCGCGCCGAAGTGCCGGTAACTTCGCCATGACCCGTGCCGTGAAACCGTCGTCATTGATGTACGGCGCAGCTTCGCGCAGTTGTCGATCTAGCGGATCTTCCTCGATCATCTCCTCCATAGTATCAATTCGGCCCCCATGCCGCCAGGGTTCGTTTTAATTTCTCACGGCCGCGCAGCACATTGGTTTTGACCGTGCCGAGCGGAATATCCAGGACGCGCGCCGCTTCATCGTGCGACAAACCATTTTGGCAGCAAAGCAAAATGGCCGAGCGCTCGTGTAACGGAAGCAAACTTAACGCATGCATAAGATCATGGCGAAGCGCAGGATCGGCAGTCTGCGGGTCCTGCTCCATTTGGAGTTTCTCGTCATCGACGCCGACGAACTCCTTCCGCTTACGCGCATACTCGCGAAAGCAGTTGTAGGCGATTCGGTAAAGCCAAGTGGAAAACCGCGCCTCTCCGCGGAAACTGCGGAGGTTTTTGTAAGCGCGCAGAAAAGTCTCCTGCGCGAGATCGTCGGCCAGAGAGAAGTCGGTTCTGCTGAGCTGGCGGAGCAGACCTCGCACGCTTGATTGATGATTCCGAACCAGTTCGGCGAAAGCATGGTGATCATCATCGAGTAGAACTCTGGCAACGAGGTCTGCATCAGTGAGTGGCACCGCGGCAGATTATGGCAGCGCGGGCGGGTTGTCTTTCTTTCCTTCCAGCTTCCATACGAGCAGGTAGCCGAGCCCGATCACGAACGGGATAACGCCAATGGCCCAGCTTCCGCCTTCCCAATTGTTCACCGCTGCAAAGAACAGCATTAGCCCAACGCCGACCATGACCAGGACTACGCCGCGTCGCATATCCGAACGTTGGCGGACGGCGGGCGGAGGCGCCACGAGCAAAGCGGCGGGCACTTCCTGACCTTTCTCCACCATCATGCGAATGGTCTTGTGCATCATTCGGTTTCTGGAGAAGCCGAAATACATGATGAGGCCGACAATCAGTACCGGCGCGCCGAAGACCGCCAACATAACGACAGCGACAATCGGGACGACCATTTCCGGTATGTCCTCACCGGAGTGGGAAACGTGGCCTGGATCTTCGCCATCATTCCCGTCAATGGTGAAATTGATATGCTTCTTGTGTTTCTTTTCCATTTTTTGCTGCCAATCGCTTTGCGCGGTGGGGCTCGGAGAAACGGAGGTGGCGGGCGAAGCAGCGGAACCGGCGCCGGCCACGCCTGCGGGTGAAGGCGGAACCGTTGGGCTTTGCCCCAAGGCAGTCCAGGCCAGCGCAACGGAGCAGAGGCAGGTAATAACGAGTGTCTTCATAGGTATCATTTGTTAGTGAGATGCGACTTCGGGGCGGTTTGGATTCAAGAATTTAGCCCTGGTCCAAGACAATTAAAGAGTTGCGTCCGGGAGGGGGTTCGCCATTATTTCTACCCGCTCCAGCCTTCGCCCCGCTCAGCGGGGCTACGGCTGGCAGGCGAATTGCGGGTGTAGCTCAGTGGTAGAGCACCTCCTTGCCAAGGAGGACGTCGCGAGTTCGAGTCTCGTCACCCGCTCCAGCCTTCGCTTGAAAGCGCAGCGCCAAGCGAAGGCTGGAGCGTCCGCCGTAGCCTTGGCGAAGGCGGACCTCAGTTGGAAGCTACGGCTGGCAAGCCAGCTTCGGAATTCTCCTGCGGAGTTACAGGTCGCTGATTGGACTAGCCCTCGCTAACGATGCATTACGTTTATCTTCTTCGTTCCGAATCCCATCCAAATCAGCAATACATTGGCTCGACTCGAAATCTCAAAGAGCGTATTCTTAAACATAATTCTGGTCACTCGCCGCATACTTCGAAATTTCGCCCGTGGCTTCTAGTAGCCTACTTCGCCTTCTCACAAGAAAAGACCGGGATCGCCTTTGAAAGATATTTGAAATCAGGCTCTGGGCGGGCATTTATTAAACGTCACTTTCACCCATGACCAAGCTGATCACGCGAATCGCGCCGGATGTCGGTTGGTTGCCGATCAGTTTTGCCAACGTCTATTTCATCGGACGACCGGGCGGCAAATGGATCGTGGTGGACAGCGGGTTGCCGGGCCGCGCGCGCGACATTATGGAAGCCGCGGAAGCGCGCTTCGGCACGGGCTCGCGACCGGACGCGATCGTTCTCACACACGGACATACCGATCATGTCGGTTCGGCGTTGACGCTGGCAAAGAATTGGGACGTTTTTGTTTATGCGCACCGTCTCGAGATGCCATATCTCACCGGCAAATCTCCGTACCCGCCGCCCGATCCGACGGTGGGCGGAGCGATCGGGTTTCTTTCCCGTTTTTTTCCGGCGCGCTCGCACGATCTTGAAGAACATCTCCATCAACTGCAACCGGGCAAAGTCCCCGCCGCGGCGGGCTGGAAATGGATTGCAACCCCGGGACACTCGCCTGGACACATTTCATTGTTCCGGTCTTCCGACCGCGTGCTGCTGGCGGGGGACGCGTTTGCCACCATGAACATGGATTCGTGGAGTGGTTTAGTCACGGGAAAGCAAAGGCTCGCGCGCGCCGGTACACCGTTCACGATGGATTGGGAAGCAGCGAAATCATCAGTGCGGGAATTGGCAAGGCTGCGGCCAAATGTGGTGGGATGTGGCCACGGCATTCCGATGTGCGAGCCGGATTTGCCAGAGAAAGTGGAAAAGTTCGCGCACAGATTTCGCGCGCCGCGCCACGGACGTTATGCGCGATGTCCCGCGCAGACGGACGAAAATGGAATTGTCGATCTTCCGCCAGCGCCCTTCGACGTCGTGCCATTAGCGACGGCAGCGTCTCTCGTTCTTGCCGGCATCGCCCTCGGCGCCGGTTATCTCGACGACAAGAGGCGGAGCTGAATCGCAACGCTCGATCAACCGAGAAGGAGCTTGCTAGAATCCTTTGGGGGGAGGCGTTTCATGCCTGGGCATGGCCGTCGGCATCGCGTTTGCGGCTTGATCGTGCGTGTCGAGGTTGGTCGGATCCGTGAAGCCCCCTGGTGGTGGCGAAGTCTTTTGATCTTCAATCACGACAAGAATGGGATCGAGAGCCCATTTGGGCAGTGGCTTAATCGTGATGAGCTTGGCGCTTTTTAGTACTTTCTCGACATCGAAAGTCAGGATATCAGGGCACCTGATCGGACGCGGAGGAATGACGATCATATGGCCTCCCTCAAAAACACATGGAGTGGGAAGGCCCTTGATCTGAAAACTGACATTGCCATCAAGCAGCATGAATTTGCTCACGCCTTTGCGATGAAATTCGTAAATAGCAGTGAAACCGGTGACCGCGGCGGTGGCCGCAGCGGTTCTGATTTGTACTTCACCGGAACTCTTCGGCACAGCCAGGAGAATGGCGCCGCCATTGAGATCCAATTCCTGGCCACCCTCGGAACAATTAAAGACGCTGTTGGCACCGAGACGGGCGAGGGATTGATCGGGAAACGTGAGCTCTGTCCGTGAATCAACGCCGGTGCGCACGGCCGTTCCACTACCGACGGCATCGTTTACGGAAGCGGGACGCGGCGAGATTCCGGAAGCAAGGAGGCGGACGTCCTTAATGACTTGCGTAACGCGGGCTTCTTTCTTTTGCGCGGCAATGGTGAACTGGGCGATTCCAATCGTGACGAGCAATGCACACAGAATCGCGGCGAAGGGAATGTGGTAGCGATATAATTTCTTCATAATGCGTTTACCTCCATGAAAAAAGGCCAATCGTAACCGCGAAAGCAATCTCAAGCCGTGCGAACACCGTTCGCATACTTCCCTAGAATTTCACGTTGAACGACATTGCGCCGCCGACATTCGCGACATCGTACTCGAACACACTGTGATTGGACTGGTTCTTCGCAAAACTGCTAATCACACTCGCCGACCACCACTTGGTGAGCCGGTAAGTTGCGCTCAAGGCCAAAATCTCGCTGACATCGACACGATCACCCGTCACATAATCGCGCACCACCACACGCCCGACGGCATCAATGGACAAAGCGCGGGTCAGGTTCACGCCATATCCCACATACACGTCGAAATCATGCCGACGCGGACCGTCCGGCTCGCCGGCCAGGCTAAAATTCGCGTCAGCGCCCACGGCAAGGTGGGCGGCGCGTCCAAAGCGAAATGGCAGTTCGGCGTTTAAAATTATCGAGTGATTTTCGAAGAACGCGTCGAACGAATCCC
>JBEEGY010000120.1:0-5399 GCA_041167145.1 Verrucomicrobiota bacterium | reverse complement strand
CTCGACGATTGATTGGAGTTACAATTTGCTTTCGGAGAAAGAGAAAAAACTTTTCCGACGGCTGTCCGTGTTTTCCGGTGGCTTTGATCTCGCTGCGGCGGGGGCACTGTGGCCCGAGGGCGACCCGCTCGATCATATCGAGCAGCTCGTCGACAAGTCGCTCGTCACAGTCGAGCAATTGAGTGACGAAAAACTGCGTTATCGTGTGCTCGAGACATTGCGGCAATACGGGGCCGAGCGGCTGGCCGAAGCGGGCGAAGAAGAGGACGCGCGCGAGCGACATTTTGCTCATTACCTCGCGATTGCTGAGCGGGCCTACGCACAACGGATTGAGCAAGAGTCAGCTTCGCTTGCGTTGCTCGAAGCCGATCACGACGATTTTCGCGCGGCGCTAACGTGGGTGCGTACACGGCCGCGCGATCTGCTTCGTCTTGCCTCGGCGCTCGGTTGGTTTTGGCACCTGCGATCGTACTATCGCGAGGGCAGGGCCTGGTTGGAGGAAGCTTTGGCATTAAATCCCACCGAACGCTCGCGCGAAAAAGCACGCGGCTTATGGGCGTTGAGTATGATCCTTAATTGGAAAGGCGAATCGGCCGCAGCGCGTCCACTGGCGGAACAAAGTTTGGAGCTTTGGCGAGAAACTGACGATCCGTTGGAACTCGCCCTTGGCTTGGAAAGCATCGGCTGGTCGCAGTTCGTCGTCGGTGATTACGCCGAAGCGTTGCGCTCAATGGAAGATTGTGTCGAGTCTTACCGGAAAATCGATTCCGCGAAGTTGATCACACGCGGTCGTGTCGCGGTCGGTCAAATGCTGGCCGCTTTGGGAGACATCGAACGGACCGAACCGCTCGCGCGCGAGACGCTGGCCGAAGGCCGCGCCCAGGGCGAACCGAAGTTCGTGCATTTCTCACTTCATTTTCTGGCCGACTGCGCGTTGTGGCGCGGCGATCCGACAAACGCGGTGCAGCTTTATGGCGAGAGTTTGCGCGCCGCGCTCGATTACGGAAACGAGATGGAAGCTGCAACCGAAATGCAAGGGCTGGCCATGGGTCTGGCGGGGGCAAGGCGGGAGGAAGAAGGTTTTCGATTGTATGGCGCATCGCGCGCGCATTTTGAAGAGCTGCAAACGACGATGCTGGATGAAGTGGCATTCTGGCTGAAATTTCGCGAACGATATTTGCCTCCCGCACGCGCACGCCTTGGAGCCGCTGCTGCCGATAAAGCAGAAGAGGAGGGGCGAAAAATGGGCTGGGAACAAGCCCTCGCCTATGCTTTCGCAACCGCCGCCAAGATCGACAAGTAATCCGCGTTCGCTAAGGCTCCGGCGCGACAGGTTAGCAAGAGAGCACAATGCAGATCGAAAAAAGAATCACTGACGCGAGCGTGCGCAAGAGCGCCTGGATCCTCGCCAGCATCGCGCTGCTTGAAGGCTCGTGGGTAATTCTGGAATTCCAGATCAATGGCTGGCGTTTCGTTCGCTATCTGGGATTTGCGAACGGCGCCGCGGGAACTTTTCTCGGCTGGATTGCGGCGGCCGTCGTCGTGGTAATTTTTGTTGGCTTCGCGATGCGCCTGCCCTCGGTGCGCGCAAACCTGTTCAGGCCATCTGGGTTAAAAGTCCTCGCGCTGTTCGTGGCCGTGACCAGCGGCATTCTTGAAGAAGTCATGTTTCGACGGTGGCCGATGAACTATCTGCAAGAGCACGGCCATGGTGTCGTGCTGCAAGTGCTCGGCTCCGGCCTGCTTTTTGGAACGCTGCACGGCGTTTGGGGATTGATGGGCCGAAGTGTGCGCGCTGCCATCGGCGCAACGCTCGCGACCGGATTTCTCGGCGCGATGCTCGCGGTGGTCTTCATTCTGGCCGGCCGCAGCCTGGCGCCTTGTGTCGCAGCGCATCTCTTGATCAACGTTTTCATCGAACCCGGACTGGTTCTGGCGGTGACCCGCGGGGAGATGAGCCGGTTGCCTAAATAAGGGGGCCAAAAATTTTATTTGCATTGTCTATAAGCGCGGTTAAATAGTTAACCAGATGGTTAAATATTCACCAAAGGTGCTGAACCGAACTTTTGCCGCGCTGGCCGATCCAACCCGGCGGCGAATCCTGGCGCATCTGGCCCGGGGCGATAAATGCGTCACGCATTTGGCCAAGCCGCATTCCATGTCGCTCCCGGCCGTCTCCAAACACTTGCGTGTGCTGGAGAAGGCGGGCTTGATCAGGCGTCGACGCTACGGACGCGTGCATCAATTAAAACTCGAGGCGAAACCGATGAAGCAAGCCGTTCGCTGGATCGAAGAGTACCGCAAATTCTGGGAAGGCTCGCTCGATCGCCTGGCCGAGTATTTGGAAAACACCGCCAAACAGCCGCAAAAGAAGGGGGCGAAATAGAGCCATGTGTCCAGCCTGCCTGGCGAATATGGCGCTGATCGCCGCCGGGGCGACGTCGAGTGGGGGACTGACCGCCTTCGCGGTGAACAAGCTTTATCGTAGAAAACCAACAAACCAAATCAGAGGAAGCCAAAATGAAACTGCAAGAGATGGAAACCAAAACGAAAGCGAACCAAGTGAATCATCCCGAAATCGTGTCGCGAGCTGAATGGATTGTTGCTCGCAAAGATTTGCTTAGCCGCGAGAAGGAATTTACGCGGCAGCGAGACGCCCTCAGTGCGGCGCGACGCGAACTACCGATGGTCAAGATCGATAAGGAGTATGTTTTCGACGGGCCGGACGGCAAGAAGACACTCCGCGATCTCTTCGACGGACGGAGTCAGTTGATCGTATATCACTTCATGTTGGGTCCGGATTGGGAAGAGGGTTGCAAGAGCTGCTCGTACCTGGCCGATCATTTCGACGGCGCGAATGTGCACCTCCCGCACCGCAACGTTTCGTTTGTCGTGGTCTCGCGCGCGTCTTTGCCAAAGATCGACATATTCAAAAAGCGAATGGGCTGGCGCTTCAAATGGGTATCGTCGCACGGGAACGACTTCAATTTCGATTATCACGTCTCATTCACGAAAGATGAAGAGGCGAAGGGCAAGGTTAACTACAATTACGAAACGACGGAGTTCATGTGCGACGAACTTCCCGGCCTAAGCGTGTTCTACAAGAACGAGGATGGCGACATCTTGCACAGCTATTCCTGCTATGCGCGCGGGCTCGATCTTTTAGTGGGGACCTACAACTTTCTTGATCTCGTGCCGAAAGGCCGCGACGAAGATCCGGCTTCGACGATGTCGTGGGTTCGCCATCACGACCGATACGCGGCTTAAGCAGGAAGGAAGAAACACATGACTACGAAAAATGATTTAGTGGAAGCGGTCGTCATCGAACGCACGTTCAACGCGCCGGTGGCGCGGGTTTGGAAGGCACTCACCGATGTGGAAGAAATGCGGCGCTGGTATTTCGACCTGAAGGAATTCAAGCCTGAGGTGGGCTTTGAATTTGAGTTCACGGTCGAGCACGAAGGCATGACGTATCACCATCTTTGCAAGATCACCGAGGTGATTCCGCAAAAGAAGCTCGCTCACACCTGGCGGTACAAAGGACATGAGGGCGATTCATTGGTCACAATTGAATTGTTCTCCGATGGCGACAAAACTCACCTGAAACTGACGCACGAGGGCTTGGAAACATTTCCGAAAACTCCGTCGTTCGCGCGCAAGAATTTCGTGGAGGGCTGGACGCAAATCATCGGTTCGTCGTTGAAGGACTTCGTTGAGAAGCAGCAATCTTAGGAAGACGGGAAAGCAATGGTATGAAAACGAAAGCAGCAGAAAACCACTCGCTCGAAATCAAACGTCACATCAAAGCGCCGCGCGATCGCGTTTACGCCGCCTGGACCGATCCCGCGCAGTTGAAACAATGGTTCGGCCCGGAGAGTGTCCAAACTCACGATTTAATCGCAGACGCGCGCGTGGGTGGGAAGTTTCGCTGGGACCTCAGCAATTCGGAGGGCGAGAAGATGACGTGCTGCGGCGAATACCGCGAGCTTCAGCCCGGTAAGAAAATCGTCTTCACCTGGCAATGGCAGGACGACGAGGATTGGGAAAACCATATCAGCATCGTGACGGTGGAACTCGACGACGCCGAAGGTGGAACCGAGCTTCGTTTAACACACGAGCAACTGCCCAACCAAGAGTCGCGCGACGGACACACGCGAGGCTGGAACAGCGCCCTCGACAAACTCGAGAAATTTATCACCAAGTAAGTGTCGATCTAAAAACACGGAGGAAACATGAACACTGAAGAAGTTGCAAAAAAAGTGGTCGAGCTGACACGCAAGCAGGCGTGGAAGGAAGCGCTGGAGAGTCTGTATGCGAAAGACATTGTCAGCGTCGAAGCGCGACCGAACGAGAGCGGTGCGCCGGAAACGCGAGGCATCGAAGGCGTTCGTGGCAAGGTTGATTGGTGGCTTGACGCCATGGAAACGCATAGCGTGAAAGTCCACGGCCCGTTCGTGGCGCACGATCGGTTCGTTGTGCAATACGATATCGACGTTACCGACAAGAGTTCGAATAACCGAATGCAGATCTCAGAAGTCGGCGTTTACACGGTCAAAGACGGCAAGATTGTGCGCGAAGAGTTTCTGCCTCAGGCGGGATAGGAAAACTGCGAGTCGGTGCGACTGGGAGGGTGACAGAGATTAATCCGCCTTCACGGAAGCTACGGCGGGCCGAGGACTCGCAGAAGTTGAGAGTTGGTTGTTGAGAGCGTAAAGCTCCGTGGGAGCCACGCTCCTTTACGGAGTTGAGAGTTGGAATCATTCTATGAATCGCACGTTTCGTTTCGTTATCGCCGTGTTCGAGTTGTTTTTCGTGTTCGGATTGGTCTCGGCGCCGATCTATGCCGAGTCGTCAGACAAAAATATCGTTTCACGGACGGCGGAAATCGATGGCGTGCAACTGCATTACATGACGGCGGGTCACGGGCCGGCCGTAATATTGCTGCACGGTTTTGCAGAGACTTCGCGCATGTGGAAGCCGATCATCCCGCTGCTCGCGGAGAAGTTTACCGTCATCGCGCCGGACCTGCCGGGCATCGGCGACTCGTCGATTCCTCTGGACAAGATCGACATGAAAACTTCCGCGGTGCGGATTCACGGGTTAGCGCGCTCGTTAGGCGTGGAGAAGGCGAGAGTGGTGGGACACGATATTGGCCTGATGGTGGCGTACGCGTATGCCACGCAGTTTCCCGCGGAAACGGAGAAGTTGGTGGTGATGGATGCATTTCTTCCTGGTGTCGCGGGATGGGAACCGATCTACAACGCTCCGAATATTTGGCATTTTCGTTTCAACGGCGAATACCCGGAAGCCCTGGTAAAAGGACGGGAACGAACTTACTTCGAATATTTCTGGAATGTTTTTGCCGCCGACAAAACACACTCAATTCCGGAGGCAGATCG
>JBEEGY010000119.1:0-4858 GCA_041167145.1 Verrucomicrobiota bacterium | reverse complement strand
CGATCTGTAGATGAAGCATCGTCGACCTTGCCTCTTGCTCTTGCTCTTGCTCTTGCTCCGGCAAGACGCGCAGGCCGAGGTTCCGCTCGCTCAGTCGACCATCGTGATCTACACCACCGCGCTTCCCGATTCCGTGGAGCTGGCAAAGTTCTACGCGCAGCAGCGTGGCATCGCGCGCGAACATCTGGTTGGTTTGCTCTGTCCCGTCGAAGAGGAAATCAGTCGCGAACAGTACGACGCCGCCATCGCAAATCCATTGCGCGAAATATTCAAGGAACGGCGTTGGTGGGTTTTGCGCGACACGCCAGAACAAACGATCGCGGGAAGTTCCATTCACTTCGTCGCGATCATCAAAGGTATGCCGCTCAAAATTCGCGCGACTGCCTCGGCTTATCCCGGTGACGAACCAGGGCCCGCCCCCGCCTTCAATCGTAATGAAGCTTCCGTCGATTCAGAATTGGCGATGCTGGCCAGTTCTTCCCAACAAATCTCGGGACCGGCGAAAAATCCTTATTTCAAGAGTTTTCGGCCGATCACTGAGTTTCAGGATGCAGTGGAATTGCTGGTCTGTCGTTTGGACGGACCGACTACTGCGGCGGTGCGCCGAATGATCCTCGACGCAATCGCGGCCGAGAAAGATGGTTTATGGGGCCGCGCCTATGTTGACGGCGCGCACAATACTTCTGGGGGAAGAGAGTTGGGCGATCAATGGCTCGCTGAAATTCCCGAACAGCTGCACAAGGTTGGCGTGCCAGTGATTTACGATGATGCACCCGAAATGTTTCCGGACGGTTATCCGATGACGGATTGCGCGCTGTATTATGGCTGGTATGCACAAGACATCGCCGGTCCTTTCAATCAGCCCGGTTTCCGATTCGTTCCCGGCGCGGTCGCGGTCCACATTCATTCCTTTAGCGCGAGCACGTTGCGCGATCCGAACGCGGGTTGGGTCGGGCCGTTGGTGGCGCGGGGCGCTGCCGCCACCATGGGGAATGTTTACGAACCTTACCTGCAAATGACGGCGCATCTCGCGTTGTTTAATGACCGGCTTTTGCATGGACTGACATTCGCGGAAAGCGCGTACGCCTCGCTGCCGGCGCTTTCCTGGATGTCAGTCGTGGTCGGCGACCCGCTCTACCGGCCGTACGCGTCGTGGTTGCAAATCGAATCATCGCGCGATCCCGGCAAGTCCGCTTCGAACTGGCAGATGTACCACGAGTTCGCCGCCAAATACTATCCAAATTCTTCGTCACAATACCGCTCCCTCGCGCGGCAAGCGGCCTCACGTGCGCGCAATTGTCCGATGATCGAGGACATCGGATTAATGGAAGCGCGCGACGGGAATTTTTCTGCGGCGACCAGTTATTTTTCGCAGGCGCGCGCCTGTTACACCGCGCGCGATGACATTCTGCGCGTCGTGCTGGAGGAAGCGGAGGGCTGGGTAAGGCAGAACAAACCAAAACGCGCCCTCGATTTGGTGCGAAGCGTTTTGAGAATCGTGAGCGACGCACCAGCGACATCACTGCTCCGAAAAATGGAACACGATTTAAGTACGCAACCGCCGGCCAAAAAACCTTAGATCGTTAGTGGGATTGCTCTCGGCGCCGCCAGCTACCAGCCGCATCCACCGGCAGCGGATGCTCGCGCTGACCGCACAACTCCAGGAGACGCTCTGAAATAATGAGCGAGATCACGGACCGACCCGTTCCCCGACTCCAGCGAAAGCGGAACTCAGGGAAGTAGTCGGACGCGATAGAAGGACGTCGAGTTGCCGTCCGTCGGGGCGGTGATTGGCGCGGGGCCAGTGGTGGTCGCTGTGAAGTCGTTCACCCCGCTGATCATCTGCCAATTTATCGTGGCAGTTAGCGCAGTGGCGCTTTCAAGGCGATAGGTTTTGCCAGCGATGGCGTTGAACGTCACGGTGATTGAATTACCGACCTTGGAGACGGCACTGGCTTGCAGGTTATAGGGGGTGAGCAACACCGCACGGGTGCTACCTCCGCCGGTACTGATGGCAGCGATCTGGCCCGCATCATTTAGGCAGCGACCCGGTATCTCGCCGCTGTCGCTGTTTAGCCGGATGTCAGTGAATCCCGACGGGTTAATCACGAGACTATTGATGTCCGTCATGACTCCATCCTTGTAGATGAAGGCGTGGAAAGTAGAGCTACTGGTCGAATACTGTGAGTTCCCGACGACGACGCCAGCGTTATTGATCGCGAAGGCGTAACTGTTAGTGCCACCGAGGGTGCCGAGGTCGACGTTGTTACTCCCCGTCCCGCTGTAGCGAATGGCGTGGAAACTTCCCGAGGTAAGGTTTCCGCCGCCGACGATCACCCCAGCGTCATTTATGCTGTAGGCGTAGCTGTTGTAGCCCGGGTTGTTCACCAGTAATCCTAGGTCGTAAGCATTGCCGCCGCTGAAGAGCGTCGCGCGTCCCGAAATACCCGCCCAGACCGAGTGGCCGACAGCTGCCCCGGTGTTATTGATCGCGTAAGCGATGCTGAAGGTTCCATTTGTTGGACCATTCAGACATCCCAGATCGGTGTTGCCGCTGTCACTGAATAGTGTCGCGTGCCGAAAGGAGCCGTCCGGCGTAGACGTTAGAGCAGTGCCCACGATCTGGCCCGATTGATTGATCGCGCGTGCGGCGGTATTATTACCGGGATTCGCAAGGTCAAGCTGGGTGTTATTAGTGCCGGTCCCGCTGAAGCGGACCGGGTGGTCAAAACCGTTTACGTCGGCCATTCCGACGATGACACCCGCGTCGTTGATGTCATAAGCTCGGCCAATGGAGCCGGTCGTCTCGCCGTTGAGTCCGCCCAAGTCTTTGTTGTTCGAGCCTGTGCCGCTGAAGCGGACCGGGTGGAGATTGGTGTTGCCAACGTCGTAGGCATAACCGACGACCTGGCCAGAGTTATTAACCGCAGCGGCAGCAGCGATCGTTCCGCCTAACGTCCCGAGGTCGGTCGCGATGTAAGCATCGCTCCCTTGCGAAGTGGGTGCCAGTAAGCAAGTGGCCACAACCGTCACCGCCCAATATGCCCGACCGGCCCTTCTAATAATCCGATTGTTCATTTGACGGAGTTCTGAATCATTTGAGAGCATAATTCCAAGTCTGGCTTCTCGCTAGTTACGGTCCGGCAATAGCCAGACCAGCTTTCATTTACTATCCGAACGTTTCAACACACGGGCCTTCGCCACGCCGGAATAGGCTTCGGCCACGCAGGCGGGCCTCCCACATCCCGTGCTGTCCTCGCCAACCACGGCTTTTCCTCCTTTCGGTGCTGCCTGCAAAACAAGTTAGAAACGGTCCGAGCCGGACTGGCATTACCAGCTCGGCTCTGTTACTTATTAATTACAACACGTTGTCGAGCTTATCAGCCAATCGTCGGCACAATTAAATGATGGTCGGAGACCTTCGGGAAACGACCTCTTCGCATCCGCTTCCGCGTGGCGAGTGGAGCGTGCTCCTTCAACAATGGTTTAACGAATAATGCCGCGCTCGGTTTTTTCGATGAACTCGATGATCTGGTTGATCTCTTCACTGGGTGGCAATTCCTTGCGAATCGCTTCGATCGCCTGGCGCGTGTTGTATTTCGAGCGAAAGAGGAGACGAAATGCCTCCTTAATCGATTTCACTTTTTCCGCCGAATAGCCTTTGCGTTCCAAACCGATGAGATTGACGCCGCGAATTTCGGCCGGATTACCGTCTGCGATCATGAATGGCGGAACATCCTGCACAATTTTCGAGCAACCGCCTGTGATGGCGAAGCGCCCAATGCGGCAAAATTGGTGGACGGCAGTAAGGCCGCCCATAACGGCGTTGTCGCCCACTTCTACGTGACCGGCGAGCGTCCCGTTGTTTGAGAAGACCACTTCATCGCCCACCGTGCAATCGTGGCCGATGTGGCTGTAGGCGAGAAAATTTCCGCGGCTGCCAATGCGCGTCTTGCCTTCGCTCGTTGTGCTGCGATTGACGGTGACAAATTCACGGAACGTATTCTCATCGCCGATCTCGAGATGGGTCGGTTCGCCTTTGTACTTAAGATCCTGGGTTTGCTGCCCGATCGAGCAGTAAGCGTAAAATTTGTTGCCTGGGCCGGTCCGCGTCGGTCCGGCGAGCGTGACATGGTTTTGCAGCCAGGAGTTTTCTCCGAGAACAACTTGAGCGCCGATCACGCAATACGGTCCGATCACCGTCTCCGCTCCGATCTCCGCGCCAGGATCGACAATCGCGGTCGGGTGAATCTGGACATCGCTCATTACGTGATTAGTGGACTAATCTTTTTGGCATCAGCTCGCCTCTCCCTTCAAAGGGAGAGGGTAGGGTGAGGGTTCCTTGGCGAGCCGCGCGACATTCAAACGCCTCACCTTAATCCTCTCCCCTTGAGAATGGGAGAGGCGGGAAGCGGAAAGCGTCGCTCCATCTAAACCGAGCACTGAATCGCGTCTCATCGTTCCAGGAACGTGAACATCAATTCGCCTTCCGAAACAACCGCGCCGTTGACCGAACAGTGACACATCGTCTTGGCCAACCGCGCACCGCGCGCTTTAGTCAGCTCCGCGTGGATAATTAAGGTGTCGCCGGGAAAAACCGGCTTGCGAAACTTCACACCGTCCGCGCTCATGAAATAGCCGACCCGGCTCGAGCTTTTCGTGAGTTTGAACAACAAAATGCTGGCCACTTGCGCCATTGCTTCCACCTGCAGCACGCCGGGCATCACGGGATGGCCGGGGAAATGTCCCTGGAAAAACGGTTCGTTGATGGTGATCGCTTTCATTCCAATGACTTTCGTTTCGCCTTCGAAGCCGATTATCCTGTCCACCATCAGGAACGGATAACGATGCGGTAGAA
>JBEEGY010000118.1:0-3205 GCA_041167145.1 Verrucomicrobiota bacterium | reverse complement strand
TATTCTTTCGACGCGCGAAATTTTACAGATCGCCATGGTCACGGCCGGCATGATGCTGGTGCATTGGTCGCTGCGTGATAGCAACATCGAAACGGCCGTAACACGTTTGCCGCGCTGGGTCGTGACGGCGGCGTGGGCCTTGATGGCCTGCACCATCATTCTCACTCAAGGAACCAGTAATGCCTTCATCTACTTCCAATTTTAAGCGCATACTGCGGCTGCCGCGTTTGTTCTTCCGCAAACCGACGCCAAGCGAAAGTGTGCATGGTGGTCCACCGCTCGAGTTCGAGCGCCCGATCCCGCAAATTCCATGGCGCGGCATCACTGTTGTTGTGGTGGTGGTCGTTATCGCCGCGGCGTCTGCCTGGGAATTCAATTGCCGCTCGATTGCGAGCGGCCGATCCCACCGGTACCGTGGCGCGGCATCACGGTTGTGGTCGTGCTCGTGGTGATCGCCGCCTCGGCTGGATGGGAATTTTATTGTCGCTCAATTGGGTACGGCCCGACGCTCAACGATAACGAGGACCTGTGGACGATGGCACGCCGGCGTGTGCAGCCCGAGTCCGTCGTCATCATCGGCGATTCACGCGGCTGGTATGATCTCGATCTCGACGAGCTGCAAAAAGGATTAGGCAAACGTCCCGTGCAACTGGCCATGGGCGGCAGTTGCGCTTATCCCGTCCTGGCCGATCTCGCCAACGATGAAAATTTTCACGGCACAATCATCTGCGCGTTTGCGCCGCGATTGTTTTTCGCACCACCCGGTACGCCTCCAATGGTGACCAGTGAAAAAGCCGTGCGTCGGTATCATACGCAAACACCCGCCCAGCGCGTCAGTCAGTATCTGGCGATGCCGTTGGAAGATCACGTCGCGTTCTTGAAACAAGAAGAGCTGACTCTGGCCGATCTTTTGATGCGCTTGCCTATTCCGAATCGTCCTTATGCACAAGTGCCGCCGCGTATGCCTCCGTACTTTGGAACGCTCGATCGCGAACGACGCGCGCGCATGATCGAGGAATGCGCCCAACCCGGCAGCGAATTAGCCAAACGAGTTCAGCAAATCTGGATTCCGCTTTTCACGCCGCCACCGCCGCCGAGTTACATTCCGAAAGATGTCTTTATGGCGAAAATCGGTGAGGCGATCGCGGGTCGTTTCCGCGACACAGTCAAAGCGGTCGAGAAACTTCGCGCCCGGGGGGGCAAGATCGTTTTCGTTCGCTTTCCTCGCAGTGGCGAATTGAAAGCGCTCGAAGATCGAGACACACCGCGGGCACAAACCTGGGATCCGTTATTAAAGAGCACGGCCGCACCCGGAATTTACTACGAAGATTTTCCGGAACTGAAAGGCTTCGAGTGCCCGGAATGGTCGCATCTTTCCGCCGGGGACTCCGTCGAATTCAGCAAGCGCCTCGTCCCTCACCTTCGCCAGGCGTTGCAGATGTAGCACGTCAAGATCTTTGTAGCGGCATCTTTGCGTGTCATCCCGAGTCGCGCAGACGACGAGGGACCTCCCACCCGATAAATGGGTTACCCAATTAACTTCGCATATGCGCCGCGAGTCTGTGTGAGGTCCCTCACATCCGTTCGGGATGACAGAAAACGACCAACGTCCAATGTCGAAGTCAGAGATTGTGCGAGAGAGCACGTTCTAGTTTAAGAAATCGACCGGATCGCCTTTGCGCAGCGGGCCTTCCTCCCGGCACGATAAACACCGGCCATGCCGCGTGGCAGGCGCTCATTTGTCTTGCCGAGCGAGCGAAGGAGGAATGTCCGACATTCTCAGAAAACTGATTGAACGTTGGATGTTGAACGTTGAGCGTTGGATGTTTGCTTTTTCTTCCCCTTCAAGTGCCGACGCTCATCGTGAAATGAATAACGCCGCTCAGTTGTCTGCTGTCTCGAAGTTTCGCGCGCTGCACGAATCAGGATGCTTTGTCTTGCCAAATCCGTGGGACATCGGCACCGCGGTGTATTTGCATCATCTCGGATTTTCCGCGCTCGCCACGACGTCGGCGGGCTTCGCTTTTTCTCGCGGGAAACCGGATGGCGGGGTCTTGCTCGACGAGATGCTCTCTCATGTCGGCGAGATTGTTAAAGCTACGCCGTTACCCGTGAACGCCGACTTCCTAAACGGATTCGCCAACGAACCCGAAAATGTGGCCACGAACGTCAAACGATGCATCGCGACCGGCGTTGCCGGGTTATCAATCGAAGACAACACCGGTCGTTCGGACACACCCCTTTACGAAAAAGATTTGGCCATCGACCGCATCCGCGCGGCACGCAACGCCATCGATTCCTCAGGAATTCCGATCGTGCTAACCGCGCGATGCGAAACGTGGCTCGTCGGAGAACCGGATTCGCCGCATGTCGCGCTTGATCGCCTTGTCGCATATGCCGAAGCCGGGGCTGATTGTCTCTACGCTCCCGGTGTGAAGAAGCCTGACGAAATCGAGAAAATTGTGAAAGCCGTCGCGCCGAAGCCTGTCAATGTTTTGGTCGCCGGGTTCAATCGTGAGCTTTCTCTTTCGCAGCTCGCCGATCTCGGCATTCGGCGCATCTCCGTCGGCTCCGCGTTATCCGCGGTCGCATGGGGCGCATTCATGCGCGCGGCACGCAGCATCGCAACGACCGGCACATTTGATTCGTTGGCCGACGCCACTCCTTTCGCGGAGATCAACGGTCTTTTCAGCAAGCGAATTGATGGCGCGATTTCCCGCCCCTGAGATAATCGCGCGGGAGGGATTGGGGAGCGCACGCTGCTGGCCTGCACTTCGCGGCGGCTCGCCGCGAATTTTCCAGCATCGGAAGAGAAGCCGGCGAGGCGCCGGCTTCGGCACGCGAGCCGCGTGCGCTCCCCAGAAAATCCGCAAGCTCACCGCTGTAGATCAGTTCGCCACCCCGCTCGCCCCAGCCAGCTCACCGCGACGAACCGCCAGATTGACAAAGAAGAGATATCCACAGATCCGCAGATTCGTTCTGTATTCTGAAACTGTGAAAATGGGTTTATTAATCTGCGAATGAAATTGCTCAGTACTCGGCAAAGGCATGGGAATCGATTTCTGGCCACTGAGATAATCGCAAGTCAAGGAAATGGGAGCGCACGCATCTTGCGTGCTGCGTTCGGCATCTTGCCGAACGTCTTTTCACGGCAAGGATGCCGCGAAGCGCACGCTGGAAGCGTGCGCTCCCCTTTCAGTCGCGG
>JBEEGY010000117.1:0-5656 GCA_041167145.1 Verrucomicrobiota bacterium | reverse complement strand
GGTCGTCCGCCGGCAACTGGCCGTCGCCCAAAGCCGGATGAAAGCCGGCCAAATAAGCACCGGTGAGGTGGTGAATTTACAGAAACAAATTCTTGACCTCACGGATCAACTCCGCGACCTTTCGCAGTTTTCGCCGGCTCCTTCCTCGGAAACATAATTTCCGAGAAATGGCCGCCCATCGAACGCTCTCAGTCCACTCCTTAACCGCGTAACTTTGGCCAGGCATTCGAAACGAATAACACGGGCACCGTCGTCGCCTAAAGCGAGGCCGAAAGCCAAACGTGTTCAACGGAAAGAGGCGAAACCGCCTTCCTCCAAAACGGTCCGCGAAGTGAAACCTCGCCAGGCAAAGCGTGCCGCCAAATCCGGACGCGCCCGGGCTGGCTCGGCCATTGCTTTGGCCAAGGATGCGAACGCCGCGCCCATGCAGTCAGAAGCCGACCTTCAAGCCAGGATTCGTGAGCTGATCAAGCTCGCCAAAGAGCAGGGGTATCTCACCTTCGACGATCTGAACGAGGCGTTGCCCGAAGGGATGACCGATGCCGATGATCTCGATGCCATCCTCATTCGTCTCCGCAAAATGGAGATCGATATCATCGAAGCCTCCGAGGTCGACCGCTTCAAGGATGGCAAGAAGGATGTCGAAGAAGAGGAAGAAGAAAAGCCCGAAACCAAGCTCGATATTCTGGACGATCCCGTCCGCATGTATCTCAAGCAGATGGGTCAGGTCCCGCTCCTCACCCGGGAGCAGGAGGTCGAGATTTCCAAGCGCATCGAGGAAGCGGAAACCATGGTGCAAAAGCACATCAACCGGTTTGGCTTCATCGCCCAGGCTCATCTCGATCTCGCCGCAAAATTGACCGAGGGCCGGGAACGGTTCGATCGGGTGATCCTCGACAAGAAGATCGAGAGCCGTGAACGCTACATGAAGTTGCTGCCGCGGCTTTGCAAACAGGTGGAGAAGCTGAGTGGCTCCATCAGCCAGCAGTACGCCCAGCTCGCGCGACATACTTCCCGCCGGGACACCAAAAAGTCGAAAGGCTTTCAGCGCTCCGTCGCTTCCTTGCAGCGTTTTTATCCCAAGTTTTATTTCAAACAGAAGGTCACCGAAGAGTTTGTGCACCTGGCCGACGAGCAATATCAGCTCTCGATCCTTCTTAAGGCCGAAGTCGTGAAAAAACCGCGCTCGCGCGCCGCTCCATCACCGGCCGTCCCCAAAATTTTAGAGTTGGAGAAAATGCTTTGGCTGTCCCTGGACGAGTATGGCGAGCAGTATCAGGATTTGAAAAACTGGCTGCGCAAGGCGCTGCGCGCCAAAACGGAAATGGTGGAGGCCAACCTGCGCCTTGTCATTTCCATCGCGAAGAAATATACGAACCGCGGCCTCTCCTTTCTCGACCTGATTCAGGAAGGCAACATGGGGCTGATGAAAGCGGTCGAGAAATTCGAGTATCGTCGCGGTTACAAATTCTCCACCTACGCCACCTGGTGGATCCGGCAGGCGATCACCCGGTCGATCGCCGATCAGGCCCGCACCATCCGCATACCCGTGCACATGATCGAGACGATCAATAAATTGATGCGCGTGCAAAAGCAGCTCGTCCAGGAATACGGGCGCGAACCGACCCCGGAAGAAGTGGCCGAGGAAATCCTTTTGCCGGTCGATCGCGTTCGCGCTGTTTTGAAAATGGCGCAGCAGCCCATCTCGCTTCAATCCCCGGTCGGAGAAAGCGAAGAGACGAACTTTGGCGATTTCATTGAGGACAAGGGCGCGGAAAACCCCAGCGATATGACAGCGATCGTTCTCTTGAAGGAGAAGATCAAAGATGTGCTGGAAACTTTGACGGAACGCGAGCGCCAGGTGCTCGAGCAACGATTTGGGCTGGTCGATGGATACAGTCGAACGCTGGAGGAAGTGGGCCGGCAATTCCGCGTGACTCGCGAGCGCATCCGCCAAATTGAGGCCAAAGCTCTTCGAAAAATGAGGCATCCCACCCGGATTCGCCAGCTGGAAGGGTTCCTTGAGGCGGCCGAGGCTTAGAGTGGATCCGGTCGACCGGCGCTCAGGATAGGTTTTTGGGCGACTTTGGCGCAACTTTTTGATAGCCAGTTAGTTTAATTGGCGGAAAACAATGAGACGCGAAGACGACGAGCAACTGTGGGATTTCCTCGGCCACAATCCAGAGCCGAAAGTTTCTCCCTTCTTTGCCAGAAATGTCCTCAGGCGGGTCCGCCAGGAACAATCGGAGCGCCCGCGATCCTGGTTTTCGTTGCGGCGATTGGTTCCGGCCACTGGTGTGGCTTTGGCGGTCCTGGGCACGGTGATTTTTGTGCGTTACCAGACGCCGAAGCAGCAATCGGCGCCGGAAACCCCGGTCGATCCGGTCATCACATCGATCGATGTGCAGGATTACGAGGTGGTCGCAGATCTGGATAACTTGCTCGCTTCCGACGAAACTAGCCCGTGGGACGAAAATTCAACGTTGTAAGCGCGATCGGCTTATTGTCGATTTTAGCGACGGATTCCGGTTTTGCTCAGGGAAAACCGCATTCAACGCAGCGGCGTCCGCACGTGATTAACCAGCAAAACGGCGGACAATTCAGAGGAGTTCAGCGCGAACGCTTTTATCGACTTTCGCCCGAAGACCAGCAAACCTTTCGTAAGAATGCGGAACGCTGGCTGCAAATGAGTCCGGAGGAACGCACGTTAATGCGCAAGCGGGAACAAGTGCGGCAAGAACGAATCAGGGGCGAAGCCGAGGCCGTCATACGCGATTCCGGTCTGCGGCTCGACCCGACGAAGCGCGATCTTTTTCAGGAACGCTATCTGCAAGAGCGACGGATAATCGATCGGGAACTTCGGCAGGAGTACGAGACGAGACGGCAACAGCAGCTCGAACGGTTGAAGAGGGAATTTCAGCCGCCGGAAAACTCACCCCGCGGCGCTGCGACGTCAGCTCCATCGCTTTCAACGCCGCCGCGGCGGTAATCGAACTTGGCGCTGCTTGGCGCGGCTGGTCGTGCCCATTGCGGGTGAAAAACAAATGAGCTGGCCGGAAATTCCAGCCAGCTCATCTGAGCTATGCTAAAGAAAGTCTACCAGCGGTGCCGTGACGTTATGTAAACGCGGTGCCCGTGACGCCAGTACCACCGACGCCCGTTTGTGATGTATATGCTGGGCCCATAGGAAGAGCGGTAAGGATAATAGCCGTACCGATAACCGTAAGGATAGTAGCCGTATGAATATGGGTAACCATAGCCATACCCGCCATACCCGTAGCCGCCGTAGCCATACCCCACTGGAACGCCGATCCCGATGCCTACCGAGACCCCTGCCTGGGATTGCGACGCCGACGCGAAAGCAAACCCTCCCACTGCAAGAGCGACCAATAAAAGTTTTTTCCAATTCATTATTTTGTACCTCCCAGATTGAACACTAATTGAGACGGAAGGTTGCATGTATTTATTCGACGCCCGTGCGCGAGGGATAAATCGGATAACCGGTGACGCAGACGCTATTGCCGATCTTGCCATAAATCGGATGCGCTACTCGCGTGGCCTCCCGACTTACGGCCGCTCCCCGCCCCGGAAACGCCAGCACCGGACCTCCGGTGAAGATCGGGCCAATGTATATCTGCAATTTATCGATTAACTGTGAATCAAGCGCCTGTCCCAGAATTTCGCCACCGCCTTCAATCAACACACTCGTTATATTTTTTTGCCCCAGATCTTTTAAGACTGCGTCGAGGGGTTGGTTACGATAAACGCGAGTTTGCTTTGCAAACCGATCAATAAACACCTTCGCATGCTTCGGCAGAGATCCCGATCGCGACAGAATTACGCGGAGCGGCTGTTTCTTGCCGGAAGCTCCCCGCACGGTTAGGCGTGGATTATCCATCCTGACCGTCTCGGCGCCGACCAAAATTGCATCGACCTCTGCGCGCAAAGCGCGCGCGTGACGCCGCGCGGCCGCGTTCGTGATCCATTGCGATTCGCCGGGGGGACGAGTCAGCCGTCCGTCGAGGCTCATGCCGCATTTAGCGATCACGAAAGGTAGTCCGGTCATGATCCATTTATTGAAGGCCTCGTTTAGCGCGGCGCATTCTTCGGCCAGCACACCGGCGCGCACGTTGATTCCGGCTTCTCGCAAGAAGGTGATTCCGCGTCCCGAATGACGCGGGTTCACGTCAATAGCACCGATGACGACATTTTTGACGCCTGACCGAATGATCTCATCGATGCAAGGCGGTGTTCGTCCAACGGTTGAACAGGGCTCAAGCGTCACGTATAACGTCGCGTTACGAGGAACCTTTTTCTTGAGCGCGGAAAGGCATTCCACCTCGGCGTGCGGCGCCCCGGCCTTTGAGTGATGACCGCGAGCAACAATTTTATCGCCAATCACCAGGACCGCGCCGACGGCGGGATTTGGACTGGTCATTCCAAGGGCGCGCCGCGCTTCGTTGAGGGCAGCGCGGATGTATCGCTCATCGTTTGGCCTGGGCATCACCACGAATATGCGAGGCTGCGCGATTGGGTAAACCCACAATCCATGTGAAAGGTTGTCTCAACCGACGCGGAAAGAAAATAGCCCAGCGCTTTAGCGCTGGGACCCCCGTTCATATTGGAGAGCGACTCCCGGCAGGGACGAAAGAGGCCGTTTCACTTCAACGTCTCCCGCGCATTCTTTCGTCCTTACCAGGACTTGATCGAGCTGATGCGCACTGGAAACCCAGCGTTGAAACGCTGGGCTAATTAGAAGCGGGAGCTTTTCTACTTGGCGAACCGTTCGTGCCGCTTTACTTAAAGCCACCCCTATGCCGACTAAGAACGAAACTAAAACTGACGAAAACAAAGTAACCGCGGCGCGAAATAAAAATCTCGATCTGGCCATCCAGCAGATCGCCAAGGATTACGGTGACGGCGCCATCATGCGTCTCGGTGACGATAAAATTGTCGATATCGATGTAATCCCCACGGGCAATATCCTGATCGATCGCGCCCTCGGCGTGGGCGGTTTTCCGCGTGGTCGCGTGGTCGAAGTTTTTGGACCGGAATCTTCGGGCAAGACCACACTTACGCTCACGGTCATCGCACAGGCGCAAAAACGCGGCGGACTCGCCGCATTCGTCGACGTAGAACACGCGCTCGACCCTGCCTACGCAAAAAAGCTGGGTGTCGATCTTGACGATTTGCTCGTGTCGCAACCCAGTTCCGGCGAGGAAGCGCTCCGTATTGTTGAAACACTCGTGCGCTCGAACGCGCTCGACGTCATCGTCCTCGATTCTGTTGCCGCACTCGTCACCAAAGCGGAATTGGAAGGAGAAATTGGCGATGTCACGGTGGGAGCGCAGGCGCGATTAATGAGCGCCGCATTACGCAAACTGACCTCGTTAATTTCGAAAGCGCGTACGTGTTGCATCTTCACGAACCAAATCCGTGAAAAGATCGGCGTTATGTTTGGAAATCCGGAAACCACCCCTGGCGGCAAGGCGCTGAAGTTTTACGCGAGCGTCCGCGTCGACATTCGCCGGATCGGCGCGATCAAGCAGACCGATGGCGTGGTCACGGGAAATCGCACCCGGGTGAAAATCGTAAAGAACAAAGTCGCGCCGCCTTTCACCGAGGCCGAGTTCGACATCATGTACAACGAAGGCAT
>JBEEGY010000116.1:0-4494 GCA_041167145.1 Verrucomicrobiota bacterium | reverse complement strand
ACCGTCGCGGTGAAGCGGCTCGGCGTGGATGCGAATGGCGAATGGAATCGCGGCGTGCATTCGCTCCTCGACATAAATCCCGAGCGCCGCTTCATCTGCCATTTTCCGCAGGACAACGCGATCATTTCGGTCGGCTCCGGTTATGGTGGCAACGTTTTGCTCAGCAAGAAATGTCTCGCCCTGCGCATCGGCTCGTATCTCGCGCGCAAACAAGGCTGGCTCGCCGAACACATGTTGATCCTCGGCGTCGAATCGCCCGACGGGAAAAAGCATTACGTCGCGGCCGCGTTTCCGAGCGCGTGCGGCAAAACCAATTTCGCGATGATGATTCCGCCTGCGCATTTCAAGGGCTGGAAAGTCACGACCGTCGGCGACGACATCGCCTGGATGCAAATTCGCGACGGCAAACTTTACGCGGTCAATCCGGAGAACGGTTATTTCGGAGTCGTGCCGGGCACGAGTTACAAATCGAACCCGAACGCGATGAAATCGATCGAGCACGACACGCTCTACACGAATGTCGCGCTGACCGATGATGGCGATGTTTGGTGGGAAGGCAAAGACGGCCCGCCTCCGAAACACGCCATCGATTGGAAGGGGAACGATTGGACGCCGGATTCAAAAGAGAAGGCGGCGCACCCCAATAGCCGGTTCGCCACGCCCATGCGCAACAATCCCGTTCTCGATCCTGACGTTGAGAAAGGCGATGGCGTTCCGATCAGCGCCATTATTTTCGGTGGGCGCCGCAGCGACACCATGCCGCTGGTTTTCCAAGCCTTCGATTGGGAGCATGGCGTTTATCTCGGGGCGACCATGGCTTCGGAAACAACCGCCGCCGCCACCGGTGCGGTCGGCCAGGTGCGCCGCGATCCCATGGCGATGCTTCCCTTCTGTGGATACAACATTGGTGAATATTTTCGGCACTGGCTCGATATCGGCCAACGCCTGACCAATCCGCCGCTCATCTTTAACGTGAATTGGTTCCGCAAAGGCGCCGATGGAAAATTCCTCTGGCCCGGCTTTGGCGAGAACATGCGTGTCCTCAAATGGATCATCGATCGGTGCGAGAACCGCAGCGGGGCCGCTGAATCCGCCGTCGGCCATCTCCCGCGCAATGAAGATGTCGACCTTGCCGAGATGCAAAACTTTTCGCGAGAAAATCTGGATGAACTCCTCGCTGTTAAGCCCGAGGAATGGAAAAAGGAAGTTGAAGATCACGGGAAATTTTTTGAATCGCTCGGTGGCGTTGTGCCCGAGCGGCTGCTGAAATTGCGCAAAAAACTGGCGGAGCGTTTCAAGGAATAGACTGTAGGGGACGCTGTCAGCGTCCCAACCGATGAACGGGAAGCTAACAGCTTCCCCTACAGTGCTCCCATTTTCGCCGCAATAGCACAGCTCTGTCATCCCGAGCGGTGGGATCGCGACGTGGGAGGAGCGCCGACCTCGCATAAGGGTGATGGAACACGCCCTTGTCCTCTGTGATCGATAGCTTCGATGGAGAGGTCCCTCGGTCGCCGCGGCGACCTCGGGATGACACGTTTTTTTACGTAAAATTTGCGAACTCCATCCGTATCTCGGATAGTCGTTAGTGGGTTCAAAGGTTGCCGAAAAAGAATGCGTTTCCGCTCCAGCTGACCCGCCTCAGGCGGGCTGCGTTGAAATTCGGGGCGCGCGCCAGAACAATCTCAAGGGCATAGATGTCGATCTTGCCCTGGGCAAAATGACCGTCATCACCGGCCCGAGCGGCAGCGGAAAATCGAGTCTCGCCTTCGAAACAATCTACGCCGAAGGGCAGCGCCGTTACGTCGAGACATTTAGCCCGTACATGCGGCAGTTCCTCGATCGTATGGACAAGCCGCGCGTCGACGAGATCCGCGGCATCCCGCCCGCCATCGCCATCGAGCAATCTAATCCGGTCAAGAGTTCGCGCTCCACCGTCGGCACAATGACCGAGATCAGCGATTACTTGAAACTCTTCTGGCCGCGCGTGGCTCGCGCCTTCTGCCCAAGCTGCGGCCGTGAAATTCGGCCCGAAACGGCGAAATCAATTGCCGATCAGATCATCGCGTTATTTGCGCCCCCTCCTTGTCATTCCGAGCGAAGTGAAGCGAAGCGAAACGCAGTCGAGGAACCTCTTACGATTTCTGGTCGGAAGGAAATAGCTGGAGATCCTTCGACTTCGCTACGCTCCGCTCAGGATGACAAGCAAACTGTTCTCATCAACTTCTGGGTGGCTGTTCCAGCCAAAACGGAGCCGCGCGAGTTCTTCGATTTCATCCAGCAACAAGGCTACTTGCGTTGTTGGATCGACAACGAAATCGTGCGGGTCGATTCGGATAAGAAGATCAAGCGACTTGGCGCGCGCGTTCAAGTCATTCAAGATCGCATCGCCATTTCCGAAGAGAATCGACCACGCTTGGTCGAAGCACTCGAAACCGCCCTTCGCTTTGGCAAAGATAAGATCAACGTCGTGCCGCTGACCGATAGCTCTCAACTCTCAACTCTCAACTCTCAACTTCCCTTTTCCACCGGCTGGCATTGCGCGCATTGCGATATCGACATTCGCCCGCCTACGGCAGGCCTGTTTAGCTTCAACAGTCCGCTCGGCGCCTGTCCGGAGTGTCGCGGTTTCGGACGCACCATCGCGATCGACCTGAACAAGGCGATCCCCGATCGTAGCCTCAGCATTAAAGAAGGGGTCGTACGCGTCTTTCGCGGCGAAGAATTTGGCGAATCGCAAAAGGATTTGCTGCGTGCGTGTGCGCGCGAGGAGATCAATATCCGGATTCCGTTCGAGGAACTGGCCAAGGCAGACCAGGACTTCGTCATCAACGGCGAGAAACGCACGGACGGTGTCGCTGACGATGATTACGACGACGATCGCTGGTACGGCGTGCGCGGATTTTTCCGCTGGCTCGAGAGCAAGACCTATAAGATGCATGTGCGCGTTTTGTTGAGTCGCTACCGCGCTTACACCACCTGCCCGAAATGCCACGGCGGCCGCTTTCAACCGGAAGCGCTCAATTTCAGAATTCAAGGTAGCGCGACCGTCCCGGTTGCGAATCGAATCGCTCGCAAGCTGGAAGCTTGCGCTACTTTAAGTCTTCCCGACTTCGCCGCGCTCAGTATCTCGCAAGCAGCCGATCTTCTCGCCAAGATCGACATCTCGTCGAGCGATTCGACCGCGCCGATGTTGTGCAACGAAATCTGCGCGCGCCTGAATTATCTCTGCGAAGTCGGCTTGGGTTATCTCACCCTGGACCGTTCGACGCGCACCTTGAGCGGCGGCGAAGTGCAGCGCGTCAATCTCACTACTTGCCTCGGCGCCTCGCTCGTCAACACGCTCTTCGTCATGGACGAGCCAAGCGTGGGTCTGCATCCGCGCGACATTGGACGCCTTGTTCGCGTCATGCACAACCTGCGCGACAAAGGTAACACCCTGCTTGTGGTCGAGCATGAAGAACAAATCATTCGCGCCGCCGACAACTTGATCGACATCGGGCCGGGCCGCGGCGAGCGGGGTGGCGAACTGGTCTACAGCGGCGAGCTTGCGGATTTTCTGGGGAGCGCACGCGGCTCGCGTGCCGAAGTCGGCGGCTCGCCGACTTCTCTTCCGTTGCTGAAAAATTCGCGGCGAGCCGCCGCGAACCGCACGCCAGCGGCGTGCGCTCCCCAATCCCTCACGCGCGATTACCTGAGCGGCCGGAAATCGATTCCCGTTCCAAAATCACGGCGAAAATCGAAATCGTCGATCAAGATCGCCGGCGCGCGTGAGCACAACTTGAAAAATATTGATGTCGATCTTCCGCTCGGCGTCTTCACCTGCGTGACGGGCGTGTCTGGTTCCGGAAAGTCGACCCTGATCCACGAAGTGCTTTACCGGAATCTTTTGCGCGCCAAAGGCGAGTCGTCCGATTCAGAGCCGGGCGCGTGCAAATCGGTCACCGGCGCGCATCGCATTCGCGAGCTGGTCATGGTCGATCAATCGTCGCTCGCACGGACCCCGCGTTCCACGCCGGTTCTTTATCTCGGCCTCTACGATCGCATCCGGGAACTTTTCGCGGCCCAGCCCGAAGCGATGTCGCAAGGCCTGACCGCGAGCGCGTTTTCGTTCAACTCCGGCAGCGGCCGTTGCGAGCGCTGTTCCGGCACAGGATTCGAAAAGATCGAAATGCAATTCCTGAGCGATCTCTACGTGCGTTGTGCGGAATGCGAAGGGCGCCGTTTCCAACCGCACGTCTTGAAAGTGCAGGTGCACGGCAAATCGATTCACGACGTGCTCCAGATGACCGTGCACGAAGCGATCCAGTTTTTCGCGCAGATCGGGGAACAGAAAAATTTATCGGACCCGCTCGATATTCTGGAGGAGGTGGGCCTCGGTTACTTGCGGCTGGGCCAGCCACTCAACACGCTTTCAGGTGGAGAATCGCAGCGGCTCAAGCTCGTTCGGCATCTGACCGATTCGCGCTCGGACGAATCGAATGGCAAAGGCGG
>JBEEGY010000115.1:0-3628 GCA_041167145.1 Verrucomicrobiota bacterium | reverse complement strand
GTAATGATATTGGCTGCTGCGAATTTCGAGCGTGATCACGGCCTCGGCCGGACACGGTATGGGCTTTGTCCGAAGTGCAAAAGTGAAATCACGGGTTAAGTTGGCTTGACAAAGCAGCCTCCGACCTTCGTAAGTATCGCTATGCCAGACCCTGTCGATCCAACTCCACCGCCGATAGCAACTCCCGCAGTTGAAGCGGGCCGGGACCCGTCTTCGATGGATTTGCCACAAAATATCGCGGCCGCCATCGCTTGTATTCCGCTCGTCGGTGGAATCATTTTTTACATTTTGGAAAAGCAAAACGGCTTTGTCCGCTTTTACGCCATGCAATCGATCATCTTCGGCGGCGCCTGGTTCCTTTTTAATATCGCATCCATGATCGTTCACATGATCTTCGGAAGCGTTCCGGTGATAGGCCCGTTTCTTTATTTGCTCTGGAGTTTGGTGGCAATGCTGGTGCAAGTCGCGTTTCTTGTCGTCTGGATCGTCGCCACGGTGAAGGCGTTTACCAATGTGCGCTGGGAAATTCCCTACGTCGGACCAATGGCGCGCAAGCAAATGTCCGAGGCGGTTTGAAATGTAGGAGCGGCCTTAGTGCCGCGACAGTCGGGACGCTGAGGTCCCTCCCACTTTATTAACCTCGGCCAAGCAATTTCACCACGATCTGGGTCAAAATTAGCTCGTGATCGAGCTGGCTCGTTACCAGTTTTAGATTCGCTTCCAGACAGGCTTGCATCGCGTCGATCAATTGCCCGGTTTCAAAACGATGCGCGTTTTGCGCGGCGATGCCGAGGGCATATCCGCTGATCGAGCCGTCTTTTTTGCGGGGGAGATGCTCGGTGGCCGCGGCGGGCAACCGATTGATTGCCGAGATGAAGGTGAAGGGCGCGTGCGGCCGCGCCAGTTGGTGGCGCTCCATCAGATCTTTGGCCAGAAGCAGATTCCGGATGGTCGGCAGGACCGCGACCAGCAAGATGCCGATAGCAGTTTCGCCCTGATCGAGTAAACGGCGCACGAGTTTGAGCGCACGTTCGAGGTCGCGCACGGCCAGCGCATTACCCAATTCAAAAATGACCCCGGCGCGGGACAATGGAACGAGCTCGCGCACGTGCTCGGAAGTTACTTGTCGATCCTTCCCAAGGAAGATGTCGATCTTTTCCAGTTCGTTGTCGATTTGGCGCGTGTCTCCGCCAGTGAGCAGGACAAATAGTTCCAGAGCGTTGTCGTCAAACTCCAATTTTCGTTTCGCGGCGCGCGCCTTGACCAATTCACTCGCTTCTTCCTCCCAGCCGCTGCGACTCGCATCCAGCCGGTCGATTACCTGCACTTCAGCGCGTTTCGTGAGCGATTTGTAAAAGGAGCGCCGTTTATCTGTTTCCGTCGCGCTGAGGAGAAAGGTGACGTCGTCGCCCAGATCGCTTCCGATCATCTCCGATAATCCTTCCAGCGCTTCCTGCACACGCGTAGCACGGCCGATAACGCTATCGGCAAGAAAGTTCGCATTCTTCAACCAGACGAGTTTGCTCCCGCCCATGAACGGCAGCGTTTGCAAGGCTTCGATTGCCGATCTTATGCGGCCGGCTGCCTGCTCGGCGTTGTCCGCGCAGCCATCGATCACTTCGAGTCCGAAATCGCCGAGACCCGGCGGAGTCAGTTTTTCCGCAAGCTCAGCCGCGGCGCGTTTCACTTCCGCTTCGTCGGAACCAACCACTGCGTAAATTTTTGAGCTTGCGGCTTTGGTTTTCGTTTTCGGCATGACGACTAGGTTTCATCGCATCACAGCCCGCGGTTCACAAGATTAACCGCGTGTCATCCCGATCCCGCCGTGGCAGGAGAGGGACCTCGCAATCGAAGTTAGAAAACCGGCCGCCCGATGTGTGATCGATCACCGAATATGAGGTCCCTCGCTCCGCTCGGGATGACACGTAGCGTGTTTCTCGCACACGATTACTCAAATCACACGAATGCGTCTTCTTGCTGTCATCCTGAACGAAGTGAAGGACCTCCCAAAAGCTTATTGATCACGCTGGTTAGATAGCGTGCCACAAAACTTGGGATGTGAGGTCCCTCGCTCCCCTCGGGGATGACAGACTTGAAATGCCGGCGCGGATATCAGTCGTTTGCCTGTTGCAAAGAAGTTCCGAAATCTTTTGCCGCGTACTCGCGGAATTTTTCTTCGAGGGCAGCAACGTTCGCAAATTTTCCCGCGTAAGTGCGTACAAATGCACTCTCGAACGGTTGATGGCGAGCAAGGGCATCGAGGAGGGCGAGAAAACTCGGTTTGTCGGTGGTGGCAAGAAAACGTACGAGGCGTTCCGATTCGTCGTAAAAGGTCTCAACATGTTCGCTGGGAGGATGGGTCATGGCCGACAACGCGGCGATTGGAATCAAATCTTGGAGGGCGATCGCCTGAGAATGCGGTTTGGCAATATAACCGCGCGCCCGCTGGTAGCTGGCATGAGCCGCCTTGGAAGCATACTGCGCGAAGCCTTCATCGAGCCAACATGGAATGCCGCCAGTATAAAATCGATGCAGGACAAGATGGACGATCTCGTGACCGAGACTGTTGTCCTGAAATTTGTATTTGGGATTGCGTACGATGAAGAGGCTGCCTGCCGAGTGAATCCCGCCGGTCCACGGTTCCAGTTTGCCGAAGACCTGAAATTGCTGCCAATCCTCCGGTTGTTCGAAAATATAGATGTGCGATTTCGTGTCGCCGGGCGGCTGTTCGCGTTCGAGTTCCTTCGCCACGACGCGGTAATGAAACTCCGCTTCAACTGAAACAGGCGTGGCCACGTAGCTGTGAACGAAATGATAGATGAAGTGATCGGTCTCGGCGTGCTTCCATTGATCGGGGTGAATTGCGAGCGCTTTTTCTCCGAGGGGATTGGGATCGCGCTGGCTCAGTTGTGAGAAATCAACTTCTGGCAATGCCCCGGGACCCGCGAGCATCGGCGCATCTTCTGCGAATAGGGGCAAGATCGACATCGGCATTAGGAGAAGCGCGAGAGCGTGCAAGATCGACAACCGCGAAATGATCGGGGCTCGCGAAGACATTTGGAGTCGCATTGGCTGCCGTGGAGCTAGTCGCGTGCGAGAATGAGCAACGGCTCGATCTGCTTGTCATCCCGAGCGGAGCGAGGGACCTCTCATAGGGTGATTGATCACGCTCCGGCTCGCGAACATTTAAAGCTTCGAAGGTGAGGTCCCTCGGCGTCTACGCGCCTCGGGATGACAGCATCGGAAGGCAAACGGTGCGATTCACACCCGCGAACGTCGGCGGCTGGCGTTGCGCGTGTACTTAATGGGACGGCGCTTTGGTTCGATCTTGTCCAGCCCAGTCCCGCTTTTGATTTCCATAATTTGATCGCGCAGGAGCGCGGCGCGTTCGAATTCCAAATTGGCGGAGGCGCTTTGCATGTCATCTTCGAGCTCACGCAGCAGCTCGGTGAGGTTAAAGTCGCCGCCCGCTTCATTGATGACAGAGGCCGCGAGTTCGCGTCCGCGCAACATGGTGTGCAAACTTTCCTGCACGGCTCGCCGCACCGTTTGCGGCGTAATGCCGTGCTTCTCGTTATATTCCATTTGCTTCTGGCGCCGATATTCCGAGATCGAGATGAGCGCTTCC
>JBEEGY010000114.1:0-2794 GCA_041167145.1 Verrucomicrobiota bacterium | reverse complement strand
ATTGCCAAATGTGGGCAAATCCACGCTCTTCAATGCCATCACCCGCACGCACAAGGCGCCGGCTGAGAATTATCCTTTTTGCACGATCGAGCCCAACCTCGGCGTGGTCACCGTGCCTGATCCGCGTCTCAACAAACTCGCGGAAATGTCGCACTCGCAGAAGATCGTGCCGACCGCGATTGAGTTTGTCGACATCGCCGGCCTGGTCAAAGGCGCGAGCGCCGGCGAAGGCCTGGGCAACCAATTCCTCAGCCACATCCGCGAAGTGGACGCGATCGTGCAAGTCGTGCGCTGTTTCGAAAGCAGCGACATTCATCATGTCAGCGGCTCGATCGATCCGGTGCGCGACATTGAAGTAATTAACACGGAATTGGTTCTGGCCGACCTGGCTTCATTGCAGAAGCGGCGCGATCGTTTGCAGAAGGAAGTGCGCGCCGGATTAAAAAGCGCAAAAGCCGAGAGCGCGATCATCGAAAAGTTGTTGCCGCACCTCGACGCGGGAAAGCCGGCGGTCACGTTTGAGCTTTCGCCGGAAGAAAAGCTGATCGCGCGCCAATTCTTTCTGCTCACTTCAAAACCGACGTTGTTTGCTTGTAACGTGGCCGAGTCCGATCTGGCTGCGATTGCAGCCGGCGACAAATCAAATCCCGCGGCCCAACACGTGGCAGCCGTGCAGGAATACGCGCGAAATCATTTTGCGACTGAAGCTGTTGTCGTGAGCGCGCAAATCGAAAGCGAACTTGTCGATCTTGGCGAAAATGAGGCGCTCGAATATTTGCGTGGCATTGGGGTTGAGGACAGCGGCGTGAATGCGCTTATCGGCGCCGTTTATCATTTACTCGGTCTGCGCACCTTTCTCACCACGGGCGAAAAAGAGACGCGTGCGTGGACCATTCATTCCGGGGAGAAGGCGCCGCAAGCCGCCGGCGTGATCCATTCCGATTTTGAGCGCGGCTTCATTGCCGCAGAAACAGTTCACTACGACGATCTGGTCGGGCTCGGTTCGTTTGCCAAAGCACGAGAGGCCGGCAAGCTGCGCATCGAAGGAAAAGAATACGTCATGCGCGACGGCGACGTCGTCGAGTTCCGCTTCAACGTGTGAGCTGTAGAGGCGGCCGTGTCGGACGCGAATCCAAGTCCCTGCAGGCGACACGCCTGCCACTACAGAAGATAATTGTCGATCTTACTCGGAAACGTAAAGCTTCTGCCCGCGTTGCTCATATTTTGTCATTCCGAGCGAAGTCGAGGAATCTCTCGTTATTTCGACGGCTCGACAGAGTCTCGCCCTACCAGCCTGAGTCGAATGGGTCGGTTACTCGGGGACGTACAAGATTCGGCCACACTGCTCGCAATTCACGATTTCTTTCCCGGCCTTGGCATGCATGACGGTCGCTGTCGTCACTTTCATGTGGCAACCGGTGCAAACGTTGTGCTCCAGAGCAACGATGGCGGCATCGCCTTTGCTCTCGAATAGCCGGTCGAATCGATCCAGTAAATCTTCGTCGATCTTGGTGGCCAACTCCGTGCGCTCTTTGGTCAGCTCCTGCAAACGCGACTCAAGCGTCTGCGATTTCTGCTCAAGATCGACAAGTTGGCGCGAAATCGATTCCTTGGTGGTGGCCGCCTTCTTCTCTTCTTCGACAAGATCGGCCTTCACTTTGTCGGTCTGGAGCATCAACTCGAGCTCTTCGTCTTCAATTTTTTTGATTTCGTTTTCGTAACGCTCGATCTCGTGGCCCATCGCCTGGAACTCGTCGTTCTTGCGCGTTTGGTACTGCTGCGTCCGCAGTTTCGCGATGCTGTCATTACGCGTGCCGACGTCGAGCTCGAGCTTCTTGCGGTCTACTTCTACCCGGCGTGCCTTCTGTTTCAGCGCCTCGACTCCCGCGACGCTGGTCGCCAGTTGCAGGTCCAAATTGTTTCGTTGCTGTGGGACCGTCTTAATTTCGACCTGAATCTGTCTGATCTTTTGTTGTCGATCTTGAAGGATCAGCAGTTGTTCCAGTTCCGGATGCACGGGGCTGGAAGGTATTGGTTTAGCCGAGCGCCGTCAATCGCCTGACGTTCGGGATCGAATGCTTTGCCAAGGAACCATCCCGGCGCCTGGCTAATCGGCCGCTTTTAATACCTCATCAGGCCGCGCCCGCACGCCGATGCTTTCAGTCAAATTTATCCAACGAACCTTCCCGGAAGGATCAATCAGAAATTCGGCGGGACGCGAAATATCGCTTCCCTTTGGTCCCCCACCCTTGTGCAGCAGGTCATAACGTCGAATCACATCCGCTTTTGCATCGGAAAGCAGCGGAAACTTGAAGCCAAGCTTTTGGCACTGCCGCTTATTAATCTCCGGCGTGTCCACGCTGATTCCGGCCACACGAATGCCGCGCGCGTCGAAATCCGCAAGCCTCTGCTGGAAACTCCGCAACTCGGAGTTACAGAATGGTCACCAGAAACCGCGATAAAAAATCAAGACAGCGCCGCCCGGTTTTCCACCCGTGGCGGAGGTTGATATCAGATCGGCTAGTGCCACCTGCTTGCCATCCTGATCCCGCAAAGTGAAGTCCGGCGCTTTCTGTCCCAGGTGAGGCGCCCCGACCGACGCGGGCAGTTGTTTTAACTCGTAAAAGACGATGTAAGAGAAGAACGCGAAAACCAATACGCTCAGCACGGCCAAGATCGGCCCGAAGACTTGGCCGCGATAGCGCCCACGTTTGCCGAAAGCTCGGGCGAGTCCGAGGACGAGCAGGATTCCGCCCACGCCGAACAACAAGAAATTCGCCCACGGGAAATCCCG
>JBEEGY010000113.1:0-5768 GCA_041167145.1 Verrucomicrobiota bacterium | reverse complement strand
AAAGCTTAGAAGCCAAGCCACCTCATAAATGGAAAATTCTCCTTGGCAGCGGTGGCACAAGCTTGACACTAGCCCAGCGTTTTAACGCTGGGTTCGGTAATGAAGTGACGGTCGAGTCCCCCGGGGGACGAAAGAAACGTTCTGCCGTCCCTGACGGGACTCGACCCATTGCGCGCGGTGGGCCCAGCGTTAAAACGATGGGCTATTTTCGTTGGCAATCTAATCGCCGAAAGAGATTTCGACGTCGCGCGCTGTCTGCACCATCTCACCATTGGGCGGAACAAGGCGCAATCGATTCACCGCATCGGCGATGGGCACATGCTGCGTTTGGTAATTTTGGTAGCTCACCATCGATCCGAAATGTCCTTCATTGGCCAATTGCACCGCCTTCACGCCAAAACGCGTACCGAGAATGCGATCGAGCGTGGTGGGCGCACCGCCACGCTGCAAATGTCCAAGAACGCAGGAGCGCGTTTCTTTGTCGGTACGCTTGGCGATTTCACGCGCGACAAGATCGCCGATTCCGCCTAATCGAAACTCGCCGGCTTCCATTTCGCGCTTGACCTGTTGTCCATCCCTTGGCTTCGCTCCTTCCGCCACGACCACAAGCGAACCGAGATTGCCGGTCGCGTCTCGCGCCTTGATCGCCGCAGCGATTTTATCGTAATCGAACGGAATCTCCGGAATCAAAATAATGTCGGCGCCGCCGGCGATGCCGCCGTGCAACGCGATCCAGCCGGCGTGCCGTCCCATCACCTCAACCACCATGACGCGCTTGTGACTTGTCGCGGTGGTGTGCAATCGATCGAGCGCATCGGTCACGACCGCGACCGCGGAATCGAATCCGAATGTCATGGCCGTCGCTTCGAGATCGTTGTCGATCGTTTTCGGAACCCCGATGCAGTTGATCCCCGCCTCCTGCAATTGGAGCGCCGTTACCATCGAACCATCGCCGCCGACGATGATCAGCGATTTGACGCCGAGGTTGTTTAAAACCTCGCGAGCTTTTTCGATTACCTCCGCGGGCACCACCGCACGATCGCCGCTCCCGATCTTGGCAACGAAATGTCCGCGATTGGTCGTACCGATGATTGTGCCGCCAAGCGCCATAATTCCATCTATTCCTTTGCGATCGAGAATGAGGTAATCGCCTGGCGGAAGCAGTCCTTCAAAGCCGTCGCGAAAACCGACGACTTCCCAGCCAAGTTTCTCCGCGGCCAGCACTACGCCGCGCAAGACCGCGTTTAATCCGGGGCAATCGCCGCCACTCGTCAGAACACCGATCCGTGGCTTCATCTCTTTAAACGGCGATTACAAAACT
The DNA here is from genome assembly GCA_041167145.1 of Verrucomicrobiota bacterium. GTDB lineage: Bacteria > Verrucomicrobiota > Verrucomicrobiia > Chthoniobacterales > UBA10450 > Palsa-1382. Next base: position 4,447 of record JBEEGY010000113.1, on the reverse strand, counting down.
TTTTTGGGATCGACAACGCGACCTGCGGCCGCCCACTGATCATAAAGTTGCCAGCCGCGCGCGACCAATCCGGCGCCCTCCCCAAATCGGTCTGCGCTGCCGAGCAGCACGACAATAATATGTCGCGGATAAACCGTGGTCATCGCGCCCTGTTTCACAATCTCAGACTCGCGATTGGCCGAGAGAACCAAACATTCACCCGCGCGCGCCGTCCGTCCGGTTTTCACGCCGTCGATGCCATTCTTACCAAGAAGCTCGTTTGTATTGCGCAGCAGGTAAGCAAGCTTCTTTGATCCGCGCTGAAAATTAATCTGGCGGGTCTGTTGCGAAACGTAAAAACGGAAGCCGGCCTTATTCATCGCGTAACGAGCCAGCCGCGCCATGTCTTCCGCGGTGGAAAACGGCATCGGCTTCACGTTGTCGTCGATTCCATGTGGATTCACAAAACGGGTTCGCTCCATTTTTAGCTGTTTGGCCAGCGCATTCATTTGACCGACAAAAATATCGACCGGCGTAATCTTGGCGTTGGAAGCGGCGGGCGCGACGGAGGAAATGGTCGATCCAACATGATGAGCCAGGGCGTAGGCCGCAATGTTGTCCGATTGCACGAGCGCGGCGTAGAGCAGATCGCGGAGTGAGATGGTGTCACCCGGTTGGAATCCGATATTGTTCTCGGTAATTCCAACAAATGCTTCCGGCGGAATCGCCACCATTTGATTGAGGTCGCCGCTTCTGTGTTCGGCCCAGTCGAGAACGACCGCCGCCGTGGCAATCTTAGTGAGACTTCCCACCTGCCGCTTTTGCTTTGGCTCCTGCTCCTGAAGAACGTAACCGGTGCGCGAATCGATGATAACGACAGCTTGGGCGGCACCTGCAATGCGTGCGCTGCCAATGGCCAAAAGAATTGCGGTGAGGACGGCAAAAAGTCGGCTCGAAATCATTTCGGTGCGTTGAACGGCTGCACCTTATTCGGCGCATTCGGATTGGCAACACCAATCCCGTTGTGAATCGCGCTACCGCGAAAACTATTCGCCCAAGGCGACATTGGCGCGCTGACCGTAACGGAACGGATTCGCACTCAGTGTCAGATAGATTCGTTCGGCCGCGTTCGACATGTCGAAGTGCGACGCTTTGCCAAGTCCACTTGCGCGGAGCGATCCGAGCTTGCCCTGAAATCGGCTGCCGCCGGACATGTCGAATTCGTAAACCACCATGCCACGATCGACATCGGTGACCTTAACATGAAGCGCGAGCACCGAGCGGCCGACGCCAAACTGACCGAGGAAAAATCGGCCGAGCGGGCTGCCGCCGTCGACGAGATCAAACTGACCTTCCACCAACCAGCCGGTGCGCGGCGTTTCATTGTCCTTGAGAATACGCGCTGGAGCCAGCTTTTCGAGCTGCTCCTTCATGTCGCTGGCAAATTCAACGGGCATCAACGCCTTCCGTATCGGGATTTCGCCATCGGAATGGGCCACGTCCCCTTGGACTACGGCCGTGTCCACACAGAACGGACGGATGTAAATCGCGCTCGGGCAATGGGCGCCGACGCCACAGTTCGTGATCATGCGCACGCCTTTTGAACCGAAGTCTTTGGAATCAACGGCCCCGGCCGCTGCGCCGCCGCCGGCGACTTGGCTTTTGGTGACATACATGTCCGCGCAGGAGCAAAGCAGGACGCTTGAGATAATGGCGATAAAAGATTTCATAATATAATGCGAATGGTCGCTATCCCATTTGCCGGGCGAGAGACATATCGTGGGCGTTTTTGATGCAACTCTCATGCCGTTCACAGGGGAAAAACGGCGTTCATCGGTCGGGCAGATCAACTCTTTCAGCCGTTCTTGCCCGCCGCACGCGAGCGGCTGACCAGCATTCGCATCAAAAAGTAGACGATGAGCGCGGAGGGAATGGCGAAAAACAGCGAGCCCACCAGGGCCGGCCAGATCAGGCGTGAAAACAATTGCCAGCTCAGGTAATCGTAAAAACCAAGATCACGGAAGCGCACCCGGTGTGACAATGGCCGGTGCAACACCCAGCAGCCGAACCGGTATTCTGCCAGATAGATCGCGGGCATCGCCAGAATCAATACGTCGTGAAGCGTCACTGCGATGGCCGCGGCGACTTTATTGCAACGAAGAATCCAGGCCGTCGCGATCGAAAGCAATGTCTTCAACGGATAAAGCGGCGTGAATCCGTAAAAGATTCCGATGGCAGAGCCGAGCGCGACCGAGTGCGGCGTGTCCGCAATCGTCATCAAGGTCATGTGGTGATCGGTCAGCCAGCGTTTCAATCGTCGCAGCGCACCCGGCAGGCCAGGTCCGTCTAAATCCGCGACCGGCGATTGATTTGCTTGGCTCCCGCCTCGCAAACCCTCGCGGGCTGGCCCGTCTACGTCGCTGGGCTCCCGCCCGCTCCGTTGTCGATCTTGCACAAACAAAGTGTACCCTAGAACAATTCGGCTGTCTGCGGCGGCGGCGTAAAGATTTGACCGAGAGCCGTGCGCAAACGCGACGCGGCGCGCGGCGCAAAGTCGAGCGCATTGTTATTGAACACGACGTGCACTTCGTCTGCTTGCCCTGCCAGTTTGCGCGCCCGTTGTGAAACTTCCTCAATTTCATCGTCGGAGTAATCGTAATTGAAACGAGCGGCCACGGTCTTGCCGGTGAGATAAGCTTTCGCGTCGCGGCCATGCAGCCGCAAATAAGCAATGCGGGGATTAGTGATCTCGTTCAGATCTGGCGGCATGATCGTGAAGTGTTCCGCGGACGGCGCATCGACATTCACAAAAGCAACTTTGTGTTCGCGCAGAAAATCGATTGTCGATCTTAGCTGGTCGTCCAGGACCCAGTCTCGATTTCGTAATTCGACCGCCAATCGATAGTCGCGCAACTGGTCGATTAAGTTGCCGAGCTCCGGGAGTTCATGCTTCCGTGGAGAAAACGCCGGCGAAAGCTGCAGGAGAAGAGCGCCCAGCTTTCCTTCCTCGCGCAAGATCGACATGGAACGAAGAAACATTTCCAGCATGACCTTTTGCAGCGCGAGTGTGGGTGTCACCTTCCCTTTCGCGTCAATCTCTGCGCACTGTTGCAGTCCCGGCGGCAACAATTTTGCCGCCGTCGAGTGAAACGAAAAAAGTTGATGCAGCTTCACATCGAATGTGAACTCATCCGGGGTGCTGCGACACCACCGTTCTACCATTCGAGCATCAGGCACCGAATAGAAGGTGGAGTTTACTTCTACCATCTCGAAGTGCTGCGCGTACCAGGCGAGACGTTCGCCCGCGCGCATCCCCTTCGGATACCATTTCTCGACAAACCCGGGGTCCGACCAACTCGCCGTACCCACCAGAATTTTCCCATTCGCTTGGTCGGAAGATCTTGATGCGCTTTCGTGCCGTGCCAATTTCGCGTTTGATTTCACAGCGTTGTCTCGCATAATAGCACTTCAAGACGCGGGGTGGAGCAGCCTGGTAGCTCGTCAGGCTCATAACCTGAAGGTCGCGGGTTCAAATCCCGCCCCCGCAACCATTTCGCGGGCATTTCTTTGCTCAGCTTTGTCGCCCGAGAATTTCATCCTCCTGGCACGGAAAGTTCTGCAAAATCGGATGAATTATGCGGGTCTTGATTGCCGACGATCAGAAAAGCGTCGGGACCACGCTAGCGGCTCTGGTTACTCACTGCGACCACGAAGTCGTCGAAGTAGTCGGCTCTGGACTCGAGGCCATTCAGGCCTATTCACGGCATCATCCGGACGTGGTGATTATGGACTACTGGATGTCTAAATTGAACGGCGCCACGGCTTGTCGCAATATTCTGGCAAAGGATCCTGCGGCGCGTGTGATTCTCATCTCCGGATTATCGGCACCGAACGAAGTCGCGGACTCAGGTGCTGTGGCTGTCCTGGCCAAACCCATTCCTATCGGTCGGCTGGCCGAAGTTCTTTACGCTGTGGGCCACTCTACGATATCGCGGACGAAAAGATCCGAGGTAGCGATGGTGGATTGAGCGTCGATCTTACGGGACGGCAAAGAAGCACTTGCCGCATCACAGCGCGCAGGCAAGATATGCGCCGTTCAATCGGGCGCGAAACGATCCAGAGTAGCTCAGTGGTAGAGTCCCGACGTTCGTCGGGATTAACCGATTGATCCGAAATTTAGATTCTGATCATCAAGCATCTAAACTACCACTTGCCGCCCCAAGTTGAGTGGGCAAGATATACGCCGTTCAATCGGGCGCGAAACGATCCAGAGTAGCTCAGTGGTAGAGCGGTCGGCTGTTAACCGATTGGTCGTAGGTTCGAATCCTACCTCTGGAGCCATTTTTCCCCTCATGACGTACCAGGTTTACATTCTGCAGAATCCATCCGGCCACTTCTACATCGGCCAGACCAACGATCTCGATCAAAGGTTCATCAGCCACAACCGCACGGACAAGATTGCGGGCAA
>JBEEGY010000112.1:0-2946 GCA_041167145.1 Verrucomicrobiota bacterium | reverse complement strand
CCGGAGCGACAGATCGGTGTGCAAATCTGGGGTAAACCGCTCGCCAATTTGTGGCCGGAGCAAAAGGACCTGCTGACTTACTACGCCGGCATCTTCAACGGTACTGGCCGTAACACTACCGTTAACGACAACAACAACTTCATGTACGTCGGACGGCTTGAGCTTCTGCCGTGGAAAGGCAAACTTCTCGGCCAGGATGCCAGCGTGCGTTTCGGTGGCGATATCCTCAATAGCCGCGACGACGCCGGGACGAACATTTCACAACCGCTCAACCTCAAGGTAAACGCCGACGGTTCGTTGACGCCGTTTACACTGCCTTCGGCCGACGAACGCACCGCTTGGAGCCTGGATGCGTGGCTAACTATCGGTCCCTTCGATTTGATCGGCGAATACTTCTCGGAAGATGTCGATGGTCGCACTGTAGCCGGCGTTGCGCCTAAATTTTCCGACTTCGATCCGAGCGGGTGGTACGTGCAGGGCAGCTATTTCATCATCCCGAAAAAACTGCAAGCAGTCGTTAAATGGGAAGAACTGAGCCCGGACCAAGTTGGCGACGACGGCATCCGCTCCATTACCGGCGGGCTCAACTACTACATCCACGGCGATTCGATCAAGCTGATGGCAAACTACGTCCATACATGGTCTGATTTCCGCGGCGCGCACCCGCAGTTTGGCGAGGACAACTTCGACGAGGTCCTCATGCGCCTGCAGATTATGTTTTAGTTCAAAAGAGAGCAAAACCATGAAGATAAGAAAAATCGGGATCCTTGCCGGCATGGTCGCATTTTGCGCACAGATCGCCGGTGCGGAAGATAAAGCCGTGATTCGTTTCGGGCATTTCCCGAATATCACGCACGCCCAAGGCGTGATTGCACACGCTCTTTCGCGCCAGGGGAAAGGTTGGTTTGAAGGGCGGCTCGGGCCCAACGTCGAGATTCAATGGTTCACCTACAACGCCGGACCGTCGGCCATGGAAGCCGTTTTCGCCGGCTCGCTCGACCTAACTTATGTCGGTCAGGGACCTGCCCTGAACGCGCATTTCAAATCGAACGGTGAAGAAATCCGCGTTATCTCAGGCGCGGCCAACGCAGGCGCGGCATTGGTCGTCAAAGCCGATTCGCCCATCAAAACGCCGGCGGATTTTCGGGGAAAGAAGATCGCCACGCCGCAACTCGGCAATACTCAGGATATTTCCTGTCGGGCCTGGTTAAAAGCGCAGGGGTTCAACGTTACACAAATCGGAGGCGACGTGCTCGTGGTGCCAACCGCAAATCCGGACCAACTGGGACTTTTCCAGAGCGGCGGAGTTGATGCGGTTTGGACAGTTGAACCGTGGGTAACGCGCCTCGAGCGCGAAGCCAAGGCGCGCGTTTTCCTCGAGGATAAGGATATCATTACGACCTGGCTTGTTTCGAGCGCGAAGTTTCTGAGCGGTCATCGCGATTTCGCGAAGAAGATCGCCGCGGCCAACGTGGAACTGACGAAATGGATCCAGGACAATCCGGCCGAGGCGCAGAAGCTGCTAATTGCGGAATTGAAGGCGGAAACGAAAGCCGACTTTGCACCCGATGCGGTCGCGCAAGCGTGGAAGCGCATCATGTTCAACACCGATGTGCCGCAAAAACTCATCGTGAAAGCCGTACAAGATGCCAAAGACGCTGGTTTCTTGAAAGGCTCGACCGATACATCCAGGTTAATTGAAAATTTTTGATGGTTCGCACTTCCGGCCGTTCTACTGCAACGGAAGAGCTTCAACCGATCGCGCCTTCCAAGCTCGCGATCGAGGAAGTCTCGAAAAGCTTTGAAACTGCCTCGGGCACCGTGCTCGCCCTTGACCGGGTGAGCTTGAACGTCGCCGAGGCGGAGTTCGTCTGTTTGGTCGGCGCCAGCGGGTGCGGAAAATCGACGCTCCTCAATATCATTGCTGGTTTGGAAAAACCCGACAGTGGTACCGTGCTCGCGGATGGTAAGCCGGTCACGGGACCCGGTCGCGAACGGCTCGTCCTATTCCAGGAACCGGCCCTCTTTCCTTGGCTCGATGTTTTCGGAAATGTCCTCTTCGGACTCAAGCTCAAGCGGAATCTGTCGAACAAAGATCGGCGCGATGTCGCAAGATATTATCTCGAGCTCGTCGGCCTGAGCCGATTCGAACACGCCAATATCCACGAGCTCTCCGGTGGAATGAAACAGCGCGCCGCTCTCGCGCGCGCTCTCGCGCCGAACCCGCGCGTGCTGCTCATGGACGAGCCCTTCGCTGCGCTCGATGCGCTGACCCGTGAGCAGCTTTACGGCGACATTCAAGAAATCTGGAAAGCCCGGCGCAAAACCATCGTCTTTGTCACGCACAATGTCCGGGAAGCCGCCTGCCTCGGCGATCGCGTGCTCCTTTTCTCGCCCCATCCTGGCCGAATCCAAGAGGAGTTCATTGTCGATCTGCCGCGACCGCGCGACATCAACAGCGTAGATCTCGCCGGTTACGCGACCAAGATCATGCGCTCGTTGAAAAAGTTCAACAAGGAGCGAACCGAAGTAGCCGAATGAAACGATTTCTTTCCGCAGCTGGTTTTTTCCTCGGGCTGGTCCTTCTTTGGCAATGGGCGTTCAAGGCGAAAATCTGGTCGCCAGTATTGCTCCCCTCTCCGGTTCAGGTAGCAACTTACCTCCAGAGCGCGTTTGAAGATGGAACTCTCGGCCACGCGACCTTGATTACGATGCGCCGCCTCTTAGTCGGCTATTTTGTTGGAATCGTAGCCGGCCTTCCACTTGGGCTCCTGACTGCGCGATGGAATTTATTGCGCGATACTCTTGGAACGATGGCGCTTGGATTGCAAACATTGCCGAGCGTGTGCTGGGTCCCGCTCGCATTGCTCTGGTTCGGACAAACTGAGGCCGCCATGTTGTTTGTGGTTGTAATGGGAACTCTTTGGTCGGTCATTATTGCGACTG
>JBEEGY010000111.1:0-7352 GCA_041167145.1 Verrucomicrobiota bacterium | reverse complement strand
GGGACCTCCCACAAACACTTTCGTCACGCTCGATCTCTAGGAAGGCTAAATCGCGAATGCGAGGTCCCTCACATTCGTTCGGGATGACGACCTAGCGTGCTGCCGCGGACGTTTCCAGCTCCATCGTGCCTTTGAACTTCGGTTCCTCCGGTTCGAGACCGAAGTTTTCCGAATAGAGATTGTCGATCTTAGCAAGATCGTCGGATGTCAACGGAGGACATTCCGGTGCTCTCGTGAATTCGATGAGCTGCTCTTCATTGTAAATATTCGGCAAAGTCGAGGCGACACGGTGGTCGGCAAGCAACCATTGCAGCGCGGCCTGTCCGAGCGTGCGCGCGGAATTTTCGAGGAACCGCAGTTTGTCGATCTTCTGGATCCCGTTGAGGAGCCAGCTGCGCGGACGATGGCTGCGATGGTCGGTTGGCGGAAATGTTGTCTCGGCGGTGTATTTGCCTTCGAGCATGCCGGAGGAATGCGTCACGCGAATGAGAAACATCGTGTCCTTGTTCACTTCCGTGACGGCGTCGTGCATGGCGCGACCCGGATATTGCTCGAGCATGTTGTAAATGTGTTGCACGCTCGTGATCTCGCGTTCGCGAATCGTGTTGATCCCTTCATAAAGCCAGCCGATGGCCGGGCCAAGCGCGATGCCGTAATAACGAATTTTTCCTGAGGCCTTCAATCGCTCGAGCGTCGTCCAAAGCGCGTCGTCGTAAACCTGTTCCATGCGAACGTTGTGCAGCTGCATAAGATCGACATGATCGGTCTTGAGCCGCTTGAGCGCGGCGTCGGTTGCGCGCGTGATCGCGTCGGGCGAAAAATCTTGTGGAATCTCGCGCTGCCCGCGCCCGCGCGTCTCGCCATGCGTGACAAAGTCGTAGCCGACCTTGGTGGCAATCACGATTTGATCGCGGTTGTTAGGAAACGCTTTGGCAATGAGCTCTTCGCTCAATCCATTTCCATACGTATCGGCTGCGTCGAACAACGTCACGCCGAGATCAAACGCCTTGTGCATGAGCGCAATCGCTTCGCCTTCGGTAAAATTTCCCCACCAGCCAGTCGAGATTGTCCAGAGACCGAATCCGACTTCGCTTACTTTGAGATCGGTGTTCTTGTACGTGCGGAAGCGCATTGTTGCAGCTTAGCCAAACAAGAACCAAACGTCCAACGCTCAACCTTCAACTTAGAAATAGCCCTGAAATTCGACGTTGGACGTTGAGCGTTGAGCGTTGAACGTTTTCTGTGATGCCCGGCCACAATCTCAGCACTCTCTTAATCATCGGCCACGGCTCGACCGTGAATCCCGATTCGAGTGCCCCCACGCTGGCGCACGCGACCGAGATCCGGCGGCGAAAGATTTTTGCCGATGTGGCGTGCGCATTCTGGAAAGAAGAACCGAGTTTGCGTGACGCACTCTTCCTGTTCGATGATCCCGCGATCCAAGAGGTTTATGTCGTGCCGAACTTCATCAGTGAAGGTTATTTCACACAGACGGTGATTCCGCGTGAGCTCGAATTGAGTGGGCGCATAACCACGCGGGCGAATGGCCAGATATGGAAGTATTGCGAGCCGGTCGGGAACGATCCGGGCATGACGCAATTGCTGCTCAAGCGCGCACACGAGGTCGCGCCGAACGTGGCGGAAAGATCGACAACGCTCGTGATTGCCGCGCATGGGACCGATTTGAATGAAAATTCGGGGGTGGCTGCGAAACGCGAAGCCGCAAAAATTCGAGAGCTGAATCGGTATGCGTCAGTGTTGAATCTTTACATGGAAGAGGTGCCATTGATTTCCAATTGGAGGAGCCTGACCGATGCAGAGAACGTCGTGGTGGTTCCCTTTTTCATTTCCGATGGCCTGCATAGTTACGAAGACATTCCGATATTGCTCGGGATCGCGAAGGAAAGATCAACCACAAATCCTGGCGCTGTCGGTGGCAGCGAGGTCTTTCGGCAAAATCCGTACAAGATCGACAACCGCTTCTTGTATTACACCTGCGCCATCGGGACTGAGCCGCAGCTAGCGGACACGATTATTAAGCAGGTTGCGCGTTTCGATTGTGACGGCGAAGGTTCTGTCCCCGATTTGTAGTTCAAAGATGCACAACGCCACAATTAAAGACCTGCAAGAGCTGGGAGCTTTCGTTCTGGCCTCGGGCTGCCGGCCGAAAGAAATGAAAAAGGTGGCGGAGATGATCCGCCAGTCGCGCGATTATCGCTGGGTCGGCATTTACAAGGTCACGCAAAAGGAATTTGTCATTCTCGCCGGCACAGGCAACGAACCGCCGGCCTATCCGCGCTTTCCCTTAACGCAAGGTCTCTGTGGCGCAGTGTTGGAGTCGAAGAAGGCGATTAGCGTGGGCGACGTTCGGAAAGACGCGCGGTATTTGCCGACGTTTCATACGACACGCTCGGAGATCATCATTCCGGTTGTGAACGAACAGAAGCAGGTCGTCGGAATGCTGGATGCGGAAAGCGAGAAAACGAACGCGTTTCAAACCGAAGACCGACAATTTCTCGAGCGCGCAGCCGGTCTCATTGCGCACTGTCTCGGCTAAGAAGACCGGCGAATGGCCGATTCAATCGAGCGAGCTCTGGCGGCGGCGCTGAGCGATCCCTGCCGAATTGGTCAGATTCTAATTCGAAAGGCGAGCGGTCGACATTTCGTTCTTTGCCACCGCGATGACAAAGAACTGGAGAGCTTGCAACGATTCCAAGATCCGGAAGACGCGATCGAGATCGCGAAGTTCGATGACGCGGGAAATTATCGTCCGCTCAAGACCGCGCCGAATCTACGGCACGGCTGGCGATTAGAGATTGTCGATCTTGCCGGATTGCGGCGGGCCCTGGATTATTTTTATCCGGGCCGTTTGGCAATGTTCGCCCTGTGGAAAGAAAGCCGGATGGCAACGACACCGTTGCGCGAGACGTTAAATCGACAATCGGGAATGTACCGCGTGGCGGCGAACATTTCGGACGAGCAGGTTGACGATCTGGTCGGAAGTTTCTGCAGAAGTGATGGGGGATGTCTGCGCACGATCTCATGGAGACGGGACGCAAGCGGACGGATGCCGTCAACAAAGCTGCCGCCTGAGAAAGTTGATCCGGCACACGATCAGGTGCGCGAGCCGCAGCGGACGTCTGGCGTGATGATTCCGCTGCTTTGCCAGGAAGTTTGCAACCTGCTGGTGAACGAAGCGCGCAAGGCGGTGAAAGGCGAATGATTGTCCGTGCCCGAGTTGTTGTGACGATGGCGGGACCGCCGATCGAGAACGGCGCGGTCACGATCGAGGAAGGGGAGATTGTCGATGTGGGGCGATTCAACCCCATCAGCGATGCGCTGGCAGGCGACGTTGTCGATCTTGGTGACCAAGCGCTGCTCCCGGGGTTAATTAACGCGCACTGTCATCTGGATTACACCTGTCTGCGCGGCAGGATTTCGCCGGAGGAATCGTTCACGGATTGGATTCGCGCGATTAACGCAGCGAAAGCAAAGCTAAATCCAAGCGACTACGTGAAATCGATTGCGACGGGGTTTGCGGAGGCGCTGAAATATGGAACCACATCGATGGTCAATTTCGAGGCATTTCCGGAATTGATCGTCCGAACGCCATCGCCAATCAGGACTTGGTGGCTGGCCGAACTACTGGACGTGCTCGAGCCAAGTCTGCCGGAACCACTTGTCGATCTTGCCATGATCGCGACGAGCGCGATGAAGAACCGGGGGCTGGCGCCGCACGCACCCTTTACCGCGTCGCTCGATCTCTATCGGCACTGCCAGGAGACGGCGCGACAGTACAATCTGCTCTTAAGCACTCATCTGGCGGAATCGCGCGACGAACTGCATATGTTTCGCGACGCGGCCGGGCCGCTCTTCGATTTCATGAAAGAAATCGGCCGCGACATGAGGGATTGCGGAGAGGAGACTCCGCTTGCGCATTTGCTTCAGCAGATCGCCTTGGATGAGCGCTGGCTGGTGGCGCACCTGAACGAGTTGACCGAAAGCGATTTCGATTTACTGGGGAGATCGACAACGAAATTTAACGTTGTTCATTGCCCACGCAGCCATAGATACTTCGGGCATTCCCCGTTTCAGTTGGAGAGATTTCGCCAGCTTGGCTTCAATATTTGCCTAGGGACAGATAGTCTGGCCAGCAACGATAACTTGAGTTTGTTCCCCGAAATGCGCGAGGTTCGCTACGACAATCCAGGGCTCTCGCCGGGGGAAATTCTGGAAATGGTCACGGTCAATCCGGCACGCGCCTTAGATCGACAATTGCTTCTCGGGCAAATCAAACCGGGAGCCCTGGCGGACATGATTGCGATTCCGGTTGAAGGCGAACGAGACGTTTTCGAACAGATTATTGCCTTTGATAAGACCGTGCCGTGGAGAATGATCGATGGACATGCACGCAACGAGGGGTGACAAGCCGATTCTCATTTCAGCTTTCTTTTTCTCAAATCTGAAATATTCTCCGCGCTGAGATTTTATGGCGAAAATCATAATCATCGATGACGAACCGGCCATGGTGGAGGTGATCGTGACCCTTTGTCGCGAGAAAGGCCACCAGGTTTTCCCATTCAATTCGGCAGCAAAAGCGATCGAGCAGCTGGACAGCATCGGGCCGCAGGTCGTGGTCGCGGACATCAAGATGGAAACCATGACCGGTTTCGACGTGCTGCGGCACGTGCGCGAGCATCATCGGCAGACAGCGGTAATTTTGATCACGGCCTACGGGAGCGTGGAGACCGCGGTCGAGGCGATGAAGATGGGCGCGTACGATTACGTGACCAAGCCGTTCAAGATCGACGAACTGCAAATGACGGTGCAGCGCGCGCTCGATTATCAAGCGGCGCTGCGGGAGAACGTTTATCTCCGCAAGGAACTAAAGAATCGGTATCGCTTTGAGAACATCATCGGCACGAGCCGGAAGATGCAAAACGTTTACAACCTTATCAACAAAGTTGCGGACACGGACAGCACGGTCTTGATTCAAGGCGAAAGCGGGACGGGCAAAGAATTGGTCGCGCGCGGTTTGCACTTCAATAGCAACCGGCAACATCACCCGTTTGTGGCGATTAATTGCAGCGCGCTGCCGGAGAATTTGTTGGAATCGGAATTATTCGGTCACAAGAAAGGCGCCTTTACGGGCGCGGTGGTGGACAAGCGTGGACTCTTCGAAGAAGCGAACCTCGGGACAATTTTCCTCGACGAAGTGAATTCGATGGCGCCGCCGTTGCAGACGAAGTTGTTGCGCGTCTTGCAGGAGCGCGAGGTGAGACGCGTGGGCGACAACAAGAGTTCACCAGTTAACGTGCGCGTGGTCGGCGCGACGAACGAACCGTTGGGGCCAAAGCTGAAGGACGGAACTTTTCGCGAGGACCTGTATTATCGATTGGCGGTGATACCGATCGAGATTCCGGCGCTGCGCGAGCGGCTCGAAGACGTGCCGCTGCTGGTGAACCACTTTTTACAGAAACAGGCAGGCGCGACAGGCGGGGAACCAAAGAAAATCGATGCGCAGGCGGTCGATATTCTGTGCCATTACGATTATCCCGGCAACGTGCGCGAGCTGGAAAATGCGATCGAGCGCGCGTGTGCGTTGTGTGAGGAGGACATGATTTTACCGAGCGATTTGCCGCCGCACATCGTTAGTCATGCGCAAGGCGAAGCGGTGGAGGAAGCGCGGGCAGCGATGCCGATCGGTCAACCGCTCGATGATTTCGTTCAGCACCAGGAGCGCGGCTACATTGAAGCGACGCTCGTGCACTGCGGCGGTTCTCGCGAGAAAGCGGCGAGCATGCTCGGGATCAGCATGGCCACGCTCTACCGCAAGGTTGAGCCGAAGAAAAAGTAGCCGCAGCCGGGTTAGGCCGAGATGATTATCAATCGGTCGCAGATATTATTGTCGAATCGGCCACTCTACTCAGGATAAACCTTTGATTGTCGATCTTGGCGACAAACCTTAACTGCGTTTGCTGAAGGCCTTCATCTGCTCGGCGGCCTTTTGTAAATCGTCGAGCTGCTGCAAGAGCGCTTCCTGCTTTTTCAACGTCTCGGCATTTGTCGCCTTCATTTCCTGAAGCAACTTGATCGTGCCGGAAAGCGAACTTGGCTCCGAAGTAGCAGAGGTGGTTACGGTTGTGGCGGGGGCGGCTGACGCGGCGGGCACGACCACGATCGGGGTTTGCGCGTGGATGACGCCGAAGCCTAGTGTAACGACTAGGAAAAGGAACGCGAGTTTATGATTCATTAGCGGCCCCGACTCGAAAAAATTCGAGCAATCCGAATGGCTTCAGCGATCTCGGCGAGTTTGGCTTCAATCTTGGTTTGGTTCGCGGCAATCTCGACCTGCTGCGCCTGCACATCTTTGGCCAATTGGAAGGCAATTTGATCCTCCTTTTGCACGGGAGCTTGCGCGCTGATCGATGAAATCGAAAGAGCAGCAGCGAAGAGAATGACAGCGACGAATCGTTTCATGAGGAAGAGATCTGGCTTAACTGAAGGGGTAGCAAGTCGTATTCCGCAGGAAATCTTTAACGCCAGCATCATCCGTGCGTTTACACGCACGGCGCGCAAATTGCTTGCCTCTCGGCGTTTGACTCGGTAAACTCACCAGACATGGCCGGCCAAGGAATGCATCAGACGCAGAATCTTTCACTGCAACAGGTCCTGGCCCCCCAATTGCAGCAGAGCCTGCTCATCCTGCAGGCGCCGCTGCTCGAATTGCGCAATCTGGTGCAACAGGAAATGGAGACCAATCCGGTCCTCGAGGAACTGGCGACCGAGCCGGGTCCCGATGGCGAAGAAGCGAAGACGACCCCGGATGAGGATTTCAAAGCTGAGTTCGATCAGTTGGCCAAATTGGATGAAGAATGGCGCGATTACATGGCGCAATCGAGCAGCTATTCCGGCCGGTCACAGGAAGCGGAGGAGAAACGGCAATTCTTTTTTGATTCGATCGCGACACAGGAGACGTTGCAACAGCACCTCATGGGTCAGCTCAATCAAACGGTGCTGAACGCAAACGACCGCAAGACGGCGGAGCTGATCATAGGCAACATAGACGACAACGGATTTCTCCAGACCACGCCGGAGGATATGGCGCTGAACACCGGCATTGCGCAGGAAGATTTCGAGAACATGCTCACGCTCATCCAGAGCTTTTATCCGCCGGGCGTAGGTGCACGAGATCTGCGGGAGTGTCTGCTCATTCAATTAAAGCGCGAAGGTAAACAGAGCAGCCTGGAGTACAAAATTATTTCCGAACACATGCAGGACCTTGGGAAGCGTCGATTTCCGGAGATCGCGCGGCGCATGGGGATCAGCGTCGAACAAGTGCAGAAGTGTGC
>JBEEGY010000110.1:0-4923 GCA_041167145.1 Verrucomicrobiota bacterium | reverse complement strand
TCGCCAAGCTTGAATTACGGAATCGGAATGGCTTACATCGACGCGCCCCAAGCGAAGATCGGCACGAAGATCGACATCGAAATTCGCGGGCAAAAGTTTCCGGCTGTGATCGAGAAGAAACCGCTCTACAAAAAACAAACATGAATGTTCCAGACGATCTGCTTTACACCGAATCGCACGACTGGATTAAACGCGAAGGCGAGAACATTCGCGTCGGCATCACCGATCACGCGCAAGCCGAGTTAACCGATGTCGTTTACGTCGAGCTGCCGAAGAAAGATCGACAAGTGAACGCGAAGGAAGCCATTGCCGTAGTCGAATCGGTCAAAGCGGCCAGCGACATTTACGCGCCGGTCAAGGGGACGGTCGTCGAGGGAAACAAGGAATTGGAATCAAACCCCGCGCTTATCAATACGGATCCGTTCGGCAAAGGCTGGATCTTCCTCCTCAAGATCGACAACCCGGACGATCTCAAGCAACTGAAAGACGCGTCCGCGTACAAGCTACAGATCGGGTAACCGCGACCAGCTGGTGGTGCATGGAGCCGTGTGAGCTCACGCAAAGCAACGGTCGACTAGCAATCAGTCTTTGCCGAAGAGGAGTTGTTCGACGCCGCGGAGAACTTCGTCGAGGCGGATGGGTGCGGCGAAGAAGCTGTACCCGCTGAGAATTCCGCCGGACATCATCTGGCTTTCGGAGCGAAGAGAACTCAGGCAAACGACCGGCGTGTCGCGGAGCGAGCTATCGGCCTGGACCTGACGAGCGAGCATGTCACGATCCGAGCTGGCTGCCGCTGAATCGACCAAAATCAGATCGGGCTGGAACCATTTCGCCGAGTGCAATGCGAACTTGGCATCGTGTTCTTCCTTGATCGAGTAACGGCCGGTTTTTTCAAGCGCTTGCTTGATGAGCTTGGTAACAGCGGGCTCGTGATCGATGAGCAGAATCTTTTTGAGAAGTTTCATGGGTTGTTGGCAGGAATGAAAAGCATCGGGTGTGCCAGTTGCTGGGATGGAAGATCAGTCCGGCGCTGCGCCGATGTGTTCGCGCAGAGGATTTGTGTGATCCTCTCGCCATCTGAGAGGTCCTTCACTTCGTTCAGGATGACAGCGCGCGCGTTGTCGATATTGGAAGCGCAAGATTGACAATCAGTTCTAGCCGCTGTCGCCGACTGCGGTGCGGGTCGCACTGGCATCCGCGGCTACGGGTTCGCGCAACAAATCAGCCACTCCGCGTTTAACCGAGATTAAACTTCACGCGCACTCGCAAAGAAAATATTGAGACGTTGTGGAAGAGACTGAACGCACTTCTAGCGGCCAGCCGCGCCTGGCGCGGCGTCTAGGCCTGTTCGACGCGACGATGATCGTAATGGGCGGGATTGTTGGGTCCGGCATCTTTATCAACCCCTACGTAGTCGCGCGGCAGGTGCACACCCCAGCGCTGATTCTCGGTGCGTGGCTGGCCGGAGGCATCGTGGCTCTGGCGGGCGCCTTCGTCTACGCAGAGCTCGCCGCGCGGCGTCCGGAAGTGGGTGGGCAGTACGCGTACTTGCGCCAAGCATTTCATCCGTCGGTCGCGTTCCTTTACGGCTGGACGTTATTGCTTGTGACCCAAACCGGCGGGATGGCGGCGGTCGCTGTCACGTTCTCGCGTTATTTTTTGGAAATCACGCACGCGCCGATGACTGATTGGGCGGTAGCAGTCGCGGCGCTCGTTATACTGACGATCATTAATTGTCTTGGCGTGCGCGCGGGCACCAGCGTGCAAAACGGATTGATGATTTTGAAAATCCTGGCGATCGCGGCGCTGGTCATTTGCGGATTGGTGTTCGTCGGAAGCTCGCGTGCAACATGGACGCCAGTGTTAGATCGACATATGTCCCCAGGGCTCCTGGCCGGCATGGGCGCGGCGATGACACCAGTGATGTTCGCGTATGGCGGCTGGCAGACGGCGAGTTTTGTGGCGGGCGAAATGCGCGAGCCGCGACGCGACTTGGCGCGCGGAATCATTTTCGGCGTGATCGGCGTGATGATCCTGTACACGGCGGTCAATTTCGTATGTCTTCACGCGCTCGGCGCGGATGGCCTGGCGCAAACCACCACGCCCGTCTCGTCCGTCATGCGCCTCGCTTTAGGCGAACGCGGCGCGGCTTTGATCGCAGTCGGTATTGCGATCTCGACATTGGGTTTCCTGAGCCAGGGAATGCTCACCGCACCGCGCGTCTATTTCGCCATGGCTGAGGACGGGTTGTTTTTCAAGTCTGTCGCGTGGCTCGACCCGCGCACTCGTGTGCCTGTTGTAGCGATTGCATTGCAAGGCGCGCTCGCGGTCGTGATCGCGCTCTCCGGCCGTTACGAACAAATCTTGAACTACGTCATCTCGGTCGATTTCGTTTGGTTCGGACTAACGGCAACGACGTTGTTCGTCTTCCGACGACAAAATCCTAAGATCGCCAATGGAACGTCAGACGGTTTCCGCGTGCCGGGTCATCCTTGGACGACCGCGTTTTTCATCACAGCGTGCGCGCTTGTCGTTGCGGCAACAGTTTATAATTATCCGAGGAACAGTGTGATCGGCTGGGCGATTCTGGCTGCGGGAGTCCCGGTCTATTTTTTCTGGCGCTGGTGGAGGCGTGATGACTGACAAGAAACCTAACGATAATCGCGTGTTGAGCTCGGAGTACATGCACTGGTCAAAAACCCGGGCGAACGCGCGGTTTAATCTGGCGACGAGTGGAATGCCAAACTTTTCGCTAACAGACCTGCCCGTGAAACTTGAAGAACTGGAGATCACCGGATCGAGTGGGTACGGTCACCCGCCGCTGCTAGAAGCGCTCGCGGCGAAGTCAGGCGTGCCCAAGGAATGCGTGGTGACAGTTGCGGGCACGTCGATGGCGAACCATCTGGCGACGGCGGCACTCATCGCGCCAGGCGACGAAGTGCTGATCGAACACCCCACATACGGACTGTTGCTTGAAGTGGCGCTCTACCTCGGCGCAGACGTAAAAAGATTTTCTCGCAAGGTCGAGAACCACTTTGGCGTCGACGTCGAAGATATTTTGGCACAGCTAACGCCGCAGACGCGACTGATCGTCCTGACGAACCTGCACAATCCTTCGAGCGCTTTGCTTGAAGAAGAGACGCTAAAGGAGATCGGCGAGGCCGCTCGCCGCGTGGGCGCGCGCGTGCTCGTGGACGAAGCGTATCTGGAAGCGGCGTACGAACGCGCGCCGCGGACATCGTTTCATCTCGGCGAAGAATTCGTGGTGACGGGCAGCCTGACAAAGTTCCATGGCCTGAGTGGCCTGCGCTGCGGCTGGATATTGGCCGCGCCGGAACTTGCCACGAAGATGTGGCGCTTGAACGATCTATTCGCCAGCACCCCTGTGCACGCGGCCGAACTGTTGAGTGTTATTGCGCTCAAGAACCTTGATCGGGCAGCAGAACGCGCGCGACGTTTGCTGGAAGCAAACCGTCCGCTGCTCATTTCATTTCTTCGTTCACGGAAAGATTTGGAGTGGGCGGAACAGAAATATGGAACGGTTGCATTCCCACGCGTCTTGCGCGCGAATGTTGAAAAATTGTGCATGTTGCTCGCGGAGAAGTACGAGACGTCGGTCGTGCCGGGAAGGTTTTTCGAGATGCCCGATCATATACGGATCGGTATTGCTTGTCAGACGGAGACGCTAAGGGAAGGTATTGAAAGATTGGGCGCGGCGTTAGATGAACTCCAATAATATCGTCGCTATTGTCCATTGGAGAAGAAGTCGCGCTTTTTTCTTTAGACCGGTATGCTTAATTCCTAATCCGGCCCATGAGCAGCAAGCCCAAGCAATCTGAGACAAAGTTGAATTTCGAAGGCGCGATGGACCGCCTGGAAACTATCGTCGAGCAAATGGAATCCGGGAAACTCGCCTTGGAAGATTTAATTGTTCGTTATGAAGAAGGAATGAACCTTGTGAAAGTTTGCCAGGAACGGCTTGCCAGGGCGGAGCAAAAGATCGACATCATCACTCGCAGCAGTGCCGGAAAGACCATTGTAAAAGATTTCGAGCCATCTTCGGAAATTGCATCGCCAGCCGAAACGGCCGATAGAAACGAAAAGGAAAATGATGAAGTCAGACTCTTCTGAGACAATTGCACCCACGCGCCTGCTCGACGGCATCCGTTCGCCGGCGGACATCAAAACGCTTCGCGAACAAGATCTGCCGCAACTCGCCCAGGAAGTGCGCGACGAGCTGGTCAGGGTTTTATCGCAAACCGGCGGACATCTCGGTCCCAACCTAGGCGTAGTCGAGTTAACCATTGCTTTGCATCGCGTCTTCACCACGCCCCGCGACCGCTTCGTCATGGACGTTAGTCATCAGGGTTACGTCCACAAAATGTTTACCGGCCGGCTCGATCGCATCGCGACCATGCGACAATATCAGGGCCTGAACGGTTTTCTCCTGCGCACCGAGAGCGAACACGATTGCTACGGTGCTGGTCACGCGGGTACTGCGCTTTCCGCCGGGCTCGGCATGGCCGTCGGGAGAGATTTGCGTGGCGGCGATGAAAATATCGTGGTTGTCGCGGGCGACGCCGCTTTTACCTGCGGCATCAGCTACGAGGCGCTCAACAATGTGCGTTCGCACACGAAACGATTCATCGTCGTTCTGAACGACAATGAGTGGTCGATCGCCAAAAACGTCGGTGCCATCGCGTCGTATCTGAACAACATCGCCACCAGCCCCACTTTCACGCATCTGCACGACAAGGCACGCCGCTTCATCGAAGCGGTCGCTGGAAAGACCGTGGCGGAATTCGCCCACAAAGTCGAAGAGGGCGTCAAAGGTCTGCTCGTGCCGAGCGTTATCTTCGAAGAGCTCGGGCTTCGCTATTATGGGCCGATTGATGGGCACGATATTCCGCTGCTCATCCGCAC
>JBEEGY010000109.1:0-4247 GCA_041167145.1 Verrucomicrobiota bacterium | reverse complement strand
AAATGGCGCAGATTTTTGTCGCAGCGACTAGGGCGTACCGCTCGGCTTAGGAGATGGTGACGCGTTTCCTTTTCGGCCGGAGGGCGTTGCAGGCGGCGGCGAAGAGGGTGGCGCTATCAAATTATTAAGACTGGGACTGCTTCCGCGCGGGTAACCCATTGAACCGAAGATAGCGAGCGCGCCGAGGGCGGCGCCGGACTGGCCGAGTGTGATCGAGCCGACCGATTCAGCGGCATAGCCGTCACCGTCGTACCTTTGCGAAGAAACGATCGGACTAAGATGTTTCGTCACGACCTCGGCCGGTGGAAGCTTGCTAAGATCGACATAGTCATTTAACCACGGGAGGAAGGCCGCGCCCAAAAATAGCATCGGCCGCAGCGTCGCATCGACCCGGGAGTAAAAGAGAGGAAGATCGACATAGGCAAAGAAATTTGTCGGCGCCGGCACGGATTTGGCCGCGCCGCTGTAAGCGGCCGAATTTCCCAGTTCCGAAGTGTCGGACTCGCTGCGTTTGATTGCTTGCTCAACCGAGATTGGATCGAGGCCGACAATCATAATTCGGTTGGAGAGCGCGATTGTCGGACTAATCGCGAACAGACTGGCCGGCGACGTCATGGAAAAATAGCGAACGTTATCCTTTTCCGTCTGGTTCCAAATTGAATCCTCATCCATGCGAGTAAGCGCCTCGACAATCTGGCCGGCCCTGGCCGCGTCTTGAACCGAAAACGAAACAAAAAGCCAGGGCGCGCGGGCGGTGGCGGGCCAATCCGCCAACGCTCCCAACTCCACTCCGAACGCGGCTTTCCAATCCTCCGCTGTTACGCCGCTTCGGGCCAGAGCTTGCAACGTTCTTTGCCAACCGGCGGCAACAGCGGCGCTGCCCGTCACTTGACTAAGGGCGTCCAGTTTTTGCCCAAGGTTCAACAGCGTGGCCAGATAGATGAGCGTGTCCTTGGTGCCGAGGGCGAGCGATGATCGGCTCAGTTTTCCTTCCTGGAGTTTCGGCATTCCCACAAAAAAAGTGTCATGAATTTTTCCGTGCTCGAAGCGCGTCGTGCCGCACATGCTCCGGACTTGTTCGAGCATCGTGCGCTGGTCCGGTGGGACATTTCTTCCATCGGCGGAACGGAGCCAGGCGAGCTTGTCCGCAAAGATCTTCGGCTGGAGATAAAAAGAAATCGCATAAGCCGTCGGCATGTGGGCCATGGCCGCATGAAAATTCTTGTCGCCATCCAAAGTTGATTGTCGATCTTGCCCGCGATGATCGGCGCGATAAATGATTGCCTTCAACTCGGTTAGATCATTTGCGGCAAAGAACCATTCGCCGTCAAACGCCGTCGCCAAGGTGAAGGGCGCCACTGTAATCACATCTATGTCGTGATGTTCGTAATGAATTGTCTCGCGTTTTGCTGTCGGGGACGTTTTGACCACCTGTGACAACCAAGGTCCAATCACAAGGTTGCCTGCCGCTTCGGCGCTGCCGCGATAACGGAAACCGCCAACCAATGTCGGGTTATTATCGTCGATCTTGGTGATGGCAACGAAAGCGTCTTTCGGATCGAGCTGTGCGAAATCCTTGAGCGTCCGCGCTGCGGCATCTTTCTGCGGCAATTTGGCAAGCGGTTTACGAAGGAATTCCTGGACGCTCGCCTCGAGGTAGAGCTGGTAAATATCGGATTGATGCCACTGATCGCGCGCGCGGTTGAGATTAGGCAAATGCCCGAACAGGATTGTCTCGCGTGGGAGAAGCGTGCTGACAGATGGGCCCGCCGACCTCTCCGCCATGCGGATCCCATACAAAATGGCGAGGGATGCGACCGCGCCGATGACTATAAGCAGGAGAATTCGTTTCACGAGGAGGGGACTCTAGCGGTCACTGTCTTTGGCTACAACTCAGGCCCGCGGATGAAATTGCCGATGGACCGCCTTGAGCCGTTGTTGATCGACATGCGTGTAGACTTGGGTCGTCGAGATATCGGCGTGGCCGAGCATTTCCTGAATGATACGGAGATCGGCGCCGTTGCTAAGCAGATGCGTGGCGAAACTGTGCCGCAACAGGTGCGGATAAATATTCATCTCCAAGCCGGATTGCCTGCTGTGTTTTTTTACTATCTGCCAGATGCGCGCGGTCGTCAGTTTGGTGCCGCGTTCCGACAGGAAAATTTCGCTACCGCTGCGGTGCTTCACCAGCCTCGGACGTTCACTCGACAAATAAGATGCGAGCGCTTCGCACGCTTTGCGCCCGACGGGCACGAGCCGTGTCTTATTTCCCTTGCCGGTGACGCGTAGGATCCGGTCTTCGACCGAGAAATTTTCCAGCTTTGCATTGGCCAGCTCGGATATGCGCAGACCGCTCGCGTAAAGCATTTCGATCATGGCGCGGTCGCGCAGCCCGAGCGGAACTTTTGTGTCAATGCTGTCGAGCAACTGTTCGACCTGCATCTCGTTGAGCGTCTCGGGCAAGTAACGTTCGATCCGCGGCAGCGACAGGGCTTCGGACGGGTCGCGGTCGATTGCACCTTTGCTCGCAAGATAACGAAATAAGATTTTCAACGCTACGACGATCAACTTGATCGAGGACGCAGAAAGCCCGGAGCGTTTCCGATGGGCCAAATATTCGGAGAAGATCGACAATGTGATTTCGCCGGGGCTGTCGATCTTATGCTTTCTCGCGCACCATTGGGCGAATTCCGTAAGGGAACGCTGGGTGGAAAGCTGGTAGTTTTCGGACAGACCGCGCTCGACCGCGAGGAAGCGGATGAACAGGTCGATGGATTCCTCCACGAGAGACTTACGTGTGACAAGTGACTAGTGACAAGTGAGACTCGCGACGGTTGTAGCTACGGCCATGAGCCTAAGGAGGGGCGGTCTCCAGACCGCCGTCTATTAATTCGGCGGCTGGGAAGCCGCCGCTCCTTGAGTTTCAATCCGCGCCACTACCTAATGTGAGCCGACCGAGCCGACCGACGGACCGATCGATCCACCGCGAACAAGGATGCCGTAACCCGCGGAGATCACACGCCGCGCTGCTTCACCGGTCTTGGGATCCGCATGAAGCGCGTCATCATGCACGCTCTGTATGACCTCGAAGCTTCGGATCGGTTTGGTAGCATCAGTGGTCTCGTAAATGTAAGTCGGCACGCGACAGTATACTCCGGAATGTGCCGGTCCGCCTGCTCTTTCGTGCCGGGGCGGAGCATATAGAAAAACGAAGGCGGAACGGAGGGCCATGGCTGGCCGTGCGAACAAAAGCGCCTATAAAGGACGCGAAAAGCGAAAGAATAGATGAACGGGACAGCCACCGCACCCGTCCAATAGGCACTGGAAACACGGGCTGCCGAGTTATTGAGGAGTTATTGACAAGCGAACCATAAATATTGGAAACTTCCTCCTACGATGAGCCTGGATTTAAATACGATTCTAAGGGACTGGCCGCACGAGGGGGGCGCGATCAAGGTGCGCAAAATCTTGGGACTCGATGGGCGCGAAAAATTGCAATTACGAATCGATCTCGGCGTTTTGCAAATGGAGATGACCGGCCGGCCCGATGGAAACCGGCCGCACGGTTGCGAATCGCTCCTCATTTATCACCAGCTGCGCGCGGCCCGAGCCGAGCAAAAAGGCGATAGCTACGAGCTGACCCCGGAACAATGCGCCGAACTGCAACAGGAAGGGATTCAATATTATCACCGTTACCTGAGTTTGTTTCAGCTCAACGATTTCGCCGGGGTGGTGCGCGACACGCAGCGTAATCTCGATCTTTTCACCTTCGTGACCGAGCACACCGATCGCGAGGAGGTTGCCTGGAGTCTGCAACAGTTCCGGCCTTACGTGCTCATGATGAACACGCGCGCCAAATCGTCGATCCTGCTTTCACAGGGCAAGTTCGCCGATGCCATGGCTGAGATTCAGCACGGGCGCGACCTGATTATGGATTTCTTTCAGAAATCAAACTTCCCTGAGCTAGCGGCGAAAAGTTCCGAGATCGCGTTTCTGGATGAATGGCTCGACGAAGTACGCGCCAAACGGCCGTTGTCGAAGCTCGAGATTATGCAGCGCGAAATGGAAAGCGCGGTAGCGCGCGAGATGTATGAGCGCGCCGCCGAATTGCGCGACGCGATCAAGCAGTTGAAAGCCGCCGAGCAGAAGGTTTCGTCCTAACCGAGGATCTCGGCATTTCGGGCGTAGTTAAAAAAGATTGGCTAAGTTGTTAGTCATCAAGCCACGAACGAAGGCAATTGCAGTTG
>JBEEGY010000108.1:0-3480 GCA_041167145.1 Verrucomicrobiota bacterium | reverse complement strand
AGCGAGCTGACCACCGGCAAACGCCCGATGAATTCCGGGATCATGCCGAAGGCGAGCAAGTCTTCCGGTTCAACGTGGCGCACCGCTGCCTTGCTCAATGCTTCCTCCACTTCGAGGCTCGGGCTTCCAAAACCCATCACCTTTTGACCGATGCGTTTTTGCACGATTTTATCGAGGCCGACAAAGGCGCCGCCGCAGATAAACAAAATTTTCTCGGTATTGACTTGAATGTATTCCTGGTGGGGATGTTTGCGGCCACCCTGCGGCGGAACATTACACATGCTGCCTTCGAGAATCTTTAAGAGCGCTTGTTGCACGCCTTCGCCGGAAACGTCACGGGTGATACTCACGTTATCAGTCTTGCGCCCGATCTTGTCGATTTCGTCGATGTAAACGATGCCGATCTCCGCGCGCTTGACGTCGTAGTCCGCATTCTGAAGCAAACGCAGGATGATGTTTTCAACATCTTCCCCCACGTATCCCGCTTCGGTCAGCGTGGTTGCATCGGCGATGCAAAATGGAACATCGAGAATCTTAGCCAGCGTTTTCGCGAGCAGGGTCTTTCCGGAGCCGGTTGGACCGACGAGCAAGATGTTACTCTTCTCTATTTCAACCTCAGCGAATGGGTCGGGTTGAAAAGCCGCCGACGATTCGGTTGGCGCCGAAGCTTGCAGAACGCGCTTGAAATGATTATGGACGGCGACTGAGAGCGTCTTCTTGGCGAGGTCTTGTCCGATCACGTATTGGTCGAGCGAACACCGGATATCGGCGGGCTTCGGGACACGAATGCTGGACGATTGACGCCGCGCATCTTCGTTCAGCTCTTTATCAAGAATGCTCTTGCAAACGTTGATGCAGCTATCGCAGATGTAAACGCCTGGACCGGCGATGAGTTTGCGCACCTCGGCGTGACTTTTGCCACAGAAGGAGCACATGGTGAGGTTAGAAGCCCGTGCCATATTTTGGCGTTTAAGAAAGCAGCTTTTATTCCCCAGATTTCCGGGCCAAAACGGTCTCCGCGCCGGCGCCCGGCCGGTCCCCCAACGTCGCCTGAGCGCCGTCCAAGGCCTTTACTTCCTTGCGAGATTTAATCACTTCGTCCACCAACCCGTACTCCTTCGCCTCTGCGGCCGACATGTAATAATCGCGATCTGAATCCACCTTTACCTGCTCTTCAGCTTTGCCCGTGTGTTTGGCAATAATGCGAATCAACCGCTTCTTGAGCTTGAACATGTAATCGACCTGCCGCTCGACGTCGCTGGCCGCGCCCTGCGCGCCGCCGGACACCTGGTGGATCATGATGTCCGAATTCGGCAGGGCGAAACGTTTGCCCTTTGTGCCGGAGCAAAGCAACACCGCCGCCATGCTCGCCGCCATACCAAGGCAATAGGTCGTCACGTCGCACGTGAGAAACTGCATCGTGTCGTAAACGGCCAGGCCCGCCGTCACCGAACCGCCCGGGGAATTGATGTAAATGTTAATGTCTTTTTTTGAGTCTTCCATTTGCAGGAAGAGCAGTTGCGCGATCACCAGATTCGCGATGTGATCGTCTACCGCCGTGCCGATAAACACGATCCGGTCCTTGAGCAGACGCGAATAGATGTCGTAACTGCGCTCGCCGCGTCCCGTTTGTTCCACCACCATCGGAACAAGCACGGACTGTGATAAATTTTCGTGTAATCTACTCATGTCTTTTGCTCTGAAACCGTCGGTTCTACCGACGGCTGGACGCTAACATTCGCCTTCAGGAAATCAAGGGTCTTACCGAGCAGAATTTGTTCCGCGAAACCATCCAGACCATCGCGTTCTTCGAGTTCTTTGCGCATTTTTTCGGGCGAAACGTCGTAACGCGCGGCCTCCTCGCGAATCTGATCACGCAATTCTTCGCGCGTGACTTCGATTTTCTCCCGCTCCGCGATTCGATGCAGGATGAAATTCGTTTTCAAACGGTGCGCCGCCAGACCGCCCGCCCCTTCTACCAGCTCCTTCTCTTTTTCTTTTAGCATCTCGTCAGTCACACCGCGCTGACGGTTTCGCTGCACCAATTCGCCGAGCGCCCGCCGTGTCTCATTTCGCAAAAGGACCGGCGGGAGATCGAACTGAACCTTCTCGTGCAGATATTTCACGATCTGCCCTTCCTTCGCGCGCTCAACCTCGTGTTCTTTTTCATGTGCCAGGTCGTGCTCGATCGTGTGGCGCAGATCGGCCAGCGTTTTGCCCGGCAGGAGTTTTTCGGCCAAGGCTTCGTCCACCGCCGGCAGAATCTTCTGCTTCAGTTCATCCAGCGTCACCGCATAAGTTGCTTTTTGTCCCGCTAGCTCTTTCACCGGAAAATCTTGCGCAAGATCGACAATCACCAAGCGCGTCTCACCCGGTTTCTGACCAAGGAGTTGCTCGCAAAAATTCGGCAGAAAATTGCCTGGCGCGACGCGCAACCAAAACTTTTTCCCACCATGCAAAGTCTTGCTTGCTTGGGGCGCAACTTCGCTAATCGGTTTGCCATCGACCGTCCCTTCGAAGTCGATCACCACAAAATCCTCCATCTCGACGCCGCGTTCCGGCACATCGACAAAGTCAGCCGATTGGTCGCGCAACCGTTCCAACGCAAGATCGACATCTGCTTCTGCAACGCCTGTCGAGGGCAGCTGCACCGGAATATTCTTGTACTCCGGCAATTCGAATTCCGGCGCCGTCACGACTGTCGCGCGAAAGCGAAGTGACTTATCCTCCCCGAGCTTTACGTCTTCAACATTCGTCAATGACACGACGCGCAACTGCTTTTGCTCGATTGCGTCGCGATAACTTTTGGAAACAAGTTTTTTGGTCAGCTCGTCCTGAATCTCTTTTTTAAACTTCGCCTCGATCACCTTGCGCGGCGCCTTGCCCGGCCGGTAACCCGGAATCTTGGCGAAGCGCGCAAAACTATTCGCGATCGCATCCCATTCCTTGGAAACTTCCTCCGGCGGCAACTCAATGCGCAGCGTAGAGGTTGAGTCTGGCTGTTTTTCCACTTCGACTTTCATGAGTCAGCGACCTTAAGAGTGCGCGGATAGCTTCGCAAATCTGGTAGGGCGAGACTCTGTCGAGCCGACGAATCTTTGTAGGGCAACCGCTCCGGTTGCCGAACTTTAATCGGCAGGCGATGCGCCTGTCCTACAATTTAGATCACACGCTCGCCTTTGACATACACCGAATGCGTCTGCGGAAACCCGAACCAGCAGGCCAGCTCGCGATAATCTTCACAATCAAACACCGCGAAGTTTGCCAGCTTGCCTGGCTCGAGCGAACCGATCTTGTCGCCGCGATTGAGGCTGTACGCTGCATTGATCGTGGAAGCGGTCAGCGCTTCGGCAGGCGACATTTTCATTTGTGTGCAGGCGAGTGACAGCACCATCGGCATCGACGGAGTCGGCGACGATCCGGGATTGAAATCCGTCGCGACAACGACCGCAAGCCCGGCCTCGATCATCTCTCGCGCGC
>JBEEGY010000107.1:0-4495 GCA_041167145.1 Verrucomicrobiota bacterium | reverse complement strand
TGCTCGATCCCAGCGCGGCATCTGCTCCGTTCATGAGCTGGATTTCTGCTGTCCTCTTCGCAGCTCTTGCGGCCTGAAGATGAAAGTTTCGACTCGGCTGGCGTGGGCGCGCCTTGTCACCGGATCGTAGGAGAGCTTCCAGTATTCAATCTGGATATCCCACTCCCACGTTTCCTCGCGCGGCCGGCGGCCGAACGGCACCATCATGTAGTACGATTCCTGAGCTGTGCCGGTGTTTTGGCCGTTGGCGTCGATGAGCGCCACTGGCATGCGTTGACGGGCGGCAACCCAGTCGAGCGTGGCCAATTCTTTCGCCGCGATGAGAAAATTCTCGCGCACGGGATAGTTGAGAGCGCGGTTGATCAGCTTCGTCTGTTCCGACGTTAGCTGGGTCAGCGGCTGGCGCTTTCCATGCCCGTCGGCAATGAACACTTTGGTGTATCGGTTCAACCGTCCGTCCGCACCCGCGAACATGCCCATGCCCCCGCCTTTCCAGGTGCTCAGATCGCGCTGGTTATTGAGGTAGACCTGCCGGGAAGCAACCAGGAGCGCCACTATGGGAATGCAGAGGATCGGTGCCCATCGCAAACACGCGCGCAGGATACTGTTGATCCATTGGTAAGCAGGTCGGCTCATTTCAAGGCCTTCAGGCTTGTGGCTGATATTTGCACCCCATGAAAAAAAAGCAGCCGGGCCAAAGCCCGGCTGCTTTTAAGCTGAAGTTTAATAAGCCGTTTTAGTGCCGCCCGAAGCCGCCGAACTTGTAGTTCAGACCGAGGCGCACCATCCACACTTGGTCCTGAAAGGTATACGTAAAGTCCGGGTTTTGGCCGGATGAGTCATGCGCGGTGTCTTCACCAAATGCGGCAAAGAGCGTCTCGGCTTTGACCGTCCAGTTGCAGGTCGCCATGTATTCGACGCCGACACCACCAACTACACCGACGCGGAAATCATCTGCTTTCCAGTCAGCAAATTCCTCGGTTGCGATATTCGAACTATCCTCATTGTAACGAGCGTGGCGTTCGCCGTCGGCGAAAGCGACGCCGCCGGTCACGTAGACAAGCACATTCTCATAAGCGAGGCCGACGCGTCCACGAACGGTTCCGAGGAAATCAATTTCACTGCCCCTTTTGAAGTAATCGCCGAGGCCGACCGGATTCGCAGTGTTATGTGCGTCGAAATTGGCCCACGCGCCGTCCGCTTCCACTCCGAACACAATCGCGCCTTTCTGCCAATTGTAGCCGATTTGACCGCCGACAAGACCGTTAATATCGGTGGAGTGTGCGGTGTCGAAGCTGAAGAAGTACTCGTTATCGGTGACATTGGATTCATAGTTACCGACGCCAGCCTGCAAACCGACGTAAAAGCCGGTCCAATCACACGCGGGCACAGGAGCGGGAGCAACGGATTTGGATTCGTATCTCTCCGCGCCGGCGAAACAAATCGTGAGGCCAATTACGGCCGTTAAAACAACAGTTAAGGCAACAAATCTTTTCATAGTTCGTCCTTTCAACCACCCGGCGTCAGGAGTGTCAATAACTTTCTTTTGGGGTCCCGCTGCTGCCGATCTAGGCATTTTCATGGGTGGAGCTGCAATTGCCTCTTTTCCTGTCGGAATATCTTTGCCAATGTCGTCGGGTTTTTTGCGAGGATGTACCTTCGTTGGATTTGTAATCTTCGGAAGTGCGAAACCGTCATTGCCCAAAAGCACTCTACTAATTTTGTGACATGCGCACCTTTGGATCGATTCTAGCAAAGCAACCTTGGGGACGTCCTTGCTGGTTCTTGCAAGTACATGAGCCATTGCCGTCGCGCCGAGCGAAATCCTCGGCGGACACCCTTGCGCCAATGATCGAGGACAATCGATCATAGTGTGCCGGAGAATCAAACCCAGCCCCGTGCTCCTTGGCCCGTTTGACTACGAGGCGCGCCGCGGCTATCGCGACGTCCCAGACGTTTCAAAAAAAACGCCGGGAACATAGGCATGTTCCCGGCGTTTGTGGAATTTTTACCGTTTAGAATCCGAAGGTAAGGCCGCTCCGAACCATACCGAAGTCGCCATCCGTGTGATCGGTGAAATTCCAGGTGAAATCGGCCATTATGCCAACATGCCTGGTCACGCGATATTCGAGGCCGCCGCCAATCTGTCCAATGAATACCGCGTCACTGTCATTCACTTTCCTGGCAAAGAAAGTGTCGAACTCTTCGTCTTCGGCGACGAGGTCATGGCTTCCACCCCAGGCCGCCCCAGCGCCACCAAAAATATATGGGGCCCAATGGGAACAACCAATCGGGTAGCGAAATGTTAAAGTCCCAAGCACAGCGCCCACACTGTTTCGCGCATCCAAAAAGTATCCTTCTACGCCAATGCCAAAATACTTGCTAAAGAAGTATTTGAAATCTCCACCGCCGCCAAAGGCACTATCTTCGTTTAGGAACTGGTCGTGACCTAAGCGGCCGATGTTGTCTTCCATGTCGTCGGCACCTTCGGTGTCTTCGTGGTTAGCTCCGATGGCGTCGATATCGTTTCTGTCACTGTCGGCTGGAAACGCGTAAGCGCCCCAGATGGAGACGGTCCACTCATGAGATCCGTACCATTCCGGGCATGGTGCCGGAACGACCTGTTTCATTTCTTTGCCGGAAGAAAGGGTTTCCGGTCCTGCGTACGCCAAGCTCATCAGGGCGCAAAAAGTTACAAAAGTTAAGGCCAATGTTTTCATAGCGGGTAGTTATCGGGGTTTCCGGAAATGGTGTCAATAACTTTGTAACATTTTGCATCTACAGCTCGAGAGGTGCATTATAAAGACTAGAAAAGCCCCAAGGCTCCGCTGGCAAGGCCAATTCAAATCTTAAGCGAGTCGCGATTGCGCTTTTGCTCTCGCTCGTTCTTTGGCAGGTTAGGACTCCCCCCATGCTGGCTAAGATTTATTCCGCCGCAGTTTACGGCGTAGATGCGTACGAAATCGAAATCGAGGTCAATGGCGCGGGCGGGCATCCCAATATTATTATCGTTGGCCTCCCCGATGCCGCGGTGAAGGAAAGCCGCGACCGAGTCACAACCGCCATCAGCAACAGCGGCTTTTTCTGGCCGCGCGGGAGAACCACCATCAACCTCGCGCCGGCTGATATTAAAAAGGAAGGGCCGAGCTTCGATTTGCCCATCGCATTGGGCATGATCGCGGTGAGCGAAGAGATCGACACTTCTACTTTCGAGAAATTCAGTTTTGTCGGTGAGCTCGCTTTAAATGGTGCGGTCCGTCCGGTGAAAGGCGTCCTGCCGGTTACGCTCGAAGCGCGACGTCGTGGCAAGCAGGCGATTTTTGTTCCGGAAGCGAACGCGCGCGAAGCCGCCATGGTGGGCAAGATCGACATCTACGGCGTGCAAAACTTGCGACAGACATTTCAATTCCTTCGCGGCGAACTTCCTTTGCTGCCGGCGCGCGGCGATCTCACGGAATTTTTTTCTACGCATCAAAGTTACGATGTCGATTTTAGCGACGTCAAAGGGCAGAACCATGTCAAGCGCGCGATCGAGGTCGCGGTTGCCGGCGGACACAACATTCTCATGATCGGCCCGCCCGGTTCGGGCAAATCCATGCTCTCCAAGCGCATTGCCACCATCATCCCGCCGATGTCACTCGATGAAGCGATTGAGACGACCAAGATCCATAGTGTCGCCGGAATGCTTAACGGCGCCGCATCGTTTGTCGCCACGCGGCCATTTCGTTCGCCCCATCACACCATCAGCGACATCGGTTTGCTCGGCGGCGGCACGTTTCCCGGTCCCGGCGAAGTGAGTATCGCGCACAACGGCGTTTTGTTTCTCGATGAGTTGCCCGAGTTCCGAAGATCGACCTTGGAAGTAATGCGGCAACCGCTCGAGGACGGAAAAGTCACTATTTCACGCGCGGCTGGCAGCCTCACTTTTCCATCAGAGTTCATGCTCGTCGCGGCAATGAACCCGTGCCCATGCGGCTACTTCGGCGATTTGAAACGCGAATGCCGCTGCGCACCGATGCAGGTGCACCGATATCGGCAGCGTATTTCGGGGCCGCTGCTCGATCGCATCGACCTGCATATTGAAGTGCCGTCCGTGCAGTATCGCGATGTGGCCAGTGAGCGCATTGAGGAAAGTTCGAATGCGATTCGTGAACGAATCGGCCAGGCCCGCGAACATCAGCGGAATCGGTTTCACGGCGATAAGACGACAAGTTGCAACGCCCGCATGACCACGAAGCATTTGAAACAGCATTGCCAGCTCAGCGCGGATTCCCATGAACTCATCCGCGTGGCGATGACCGAACTGAACCTGAGTGCGCGCGCCTACGATCGAATCCTGAAAGTCTCGCGCACCATTGCCGACCTCGACTGCAAGTCCGCCAATCGGACGGACTCGTCCTGTGGCAAGATCGACATAACCCCCGAACACGTCAGCGAAGCGATTCAGTATCGAACGTTCGATCGGACACTGTGGGTTTAACGCGCTACGCAGCGA
>JBEEGY010000106.1:0-28936 GCA_041167145.1 Verrucomicrobiota bacterium | reverse complement strand
AATTGAAAATCGTTCTCGAAAATGCGTGGTCGTTGGAAACGCTCGAAGAGGACGATGCGATTTCACGGTTGCGTGTTCAAATCCAACGATCGCACCTGAGATCGACCCTCGACGCACGAGCGAGCTGATGTTTGCGACCCTCTATTTGCCGAATTTTTATTTGCAGGCCGCCCTCCGGCATCAACCGGAATTGCGAATTAAACCACTGGCATTGATCGAGGAGCGGGAAAGGAAACCCGTCATCATTCAACTGAATGAAGCTGCCGAATGTACGGGCGTTCGCAAAGGAATGACCCCGAGCCAGGCATTGGCGCGTTCGTTGCAAGTCATGATCAAGGTGCGAGCACGCGCCCAGGAACAATCGATCCAGGAAACTTTGCTTCATTACTCTTTTACGCTCAGCCCGTTTGTGGAAGCGACCGCGCCGGGTATTTCTACAATTCAGTTCACTGATAATCGTAATCTGCTTGAAAAAGTTTCACGCGTGATCGAACAACTAAAAGACTGCGAGATCACGGCGCAGGCTGGGATCGCGGATAAACCGGACACAAGTTTCCTGGCTGCTCACTTGGCGCAGCCGGTCCTAAAAGTGGACGACGCGAAAGACTTTCTAACGCCGCTGCCTATTGAGACGCTCGCGATCGCGCTTAACTAACAGCCGCCGCCGGTTTGCGTTCGATAAAAACGCGATAAACCAGCCCGGCAAGCGCGGCCCCCAGGAAAGGTCCGATCCAATAAACCAGGTGGTCTTTCCAAAAGTTCGCCGCCAGCGCCGGACCGAAAACGCGCGCCGGATTCATGGCGGCGCCGGTTAACGGTCCGCCAAACAAGATATCGAGTGTGATTGTCGATCCTATGGCGATGGCCGCAGGCGTTGTTGCCCGCGTGTCGACGGCCGTGCCGTGAACGACAAAGACGAGAAAAAAAGTGAGGATCGCTTCCACAAGGATCCCCTGCGCTGGCGTGAGATTGATGGCGAGTTGCGGTGTGCCGGTGATGACAACGTCGCGCGCGAAGAGACCGAGACAAATCAACGCTGCGGCATATGCGCCGAGCAGCTGGGCGATCCAGTAGCGAATAGCAGCGCCAATCGACATGTGCCCTCCGCAAACCAGCCCAAGCGTGACGGCGGGATTAAGTTGCCCGCCGGAGATGTGAAGGGTGGCCGCTACGAACGCGGCAATCGTCAGACCATGAGCGAGCGCAACCGCGAGCACATTGTCGCCCGCGGTCTTGATGGCGCCGATGCCGACAAAAATAAGAGCAAACGTTCCAATGAATTCCGCAATAAGAGGACGGAGCTTTTCCATGTCTCGATGCAATCAAATCAATCGCGCCGTGGCAACGACGTTGTGCTACGCCGGAGAGGCAGCTGTCGATCTGTTGGACTACGCCCCGCCACCGCGGGGCAGGCAAGGACG
This sequence comes from Verrucomicrobiota bacterium, assembly GCA_041167145.1. GTDB lineage: Bacteria > Verrucomicrobiota > Verrucomicrobiia > Chthoniobacterales > UBA10450 > Palsa-1382. The sequence goes on along the minus strand of JBEEGY010000106.1, from coordinate 27,515 downwards.
AGCCTAACCGCCAGCGTAGTTCGGATACTTCTCTCGCAATTGCTGGCTGACGCGGTCGGCCTCCGCTGTGCGACCGGCGCGTTGATAGGACTGGGCGGCCTTCTGCAAGGCGCGCGGCGTGATGGCAGGATCATCATAGAGCAAGGCGACGCCCATGAACGCCTTGCCAGCTTCGTCGAAATTGCCGCGCTCGAGTTGCACGTCGCCGGCAAGGAGACGCGCTTCTGCATTCACGCGCCCTTCCGGCTGCAGCGTCATGATTTCCTCGGCGATCTTTTGCGCGTCGTCGGCTTTGTGCGCGCTGATTTTAACAGCGCCGAGCGCGAGCAACACTTTTGCTTTACCGGCAGGATCGGTAGCGGTCTGTAAATAATTACTGAATGCATTCTCCGCTTCATCGAAATTTTTCAACCTGGATGCCGCGTCGCCAAGATAGAACCAAAAGTCCGGCTTGGCGTTTCCGCGACTGTCGATCTTGCCCAAGGCGCTGAGATACTTTTCGGCCGCGGGATAATTCTTCTCGTTGTAATACTCGATGCCGAGCCACTCCAATATCTCAGCCGGCGCAGCCGTTGGCGAACTCGCCGCCATGAATTCATCCATCTCCTTTGTCAGTGCCGGCCGGTTCTTCATGTAAAAGTGACACGAAATAATGCGGACAGTAGCGAGATTGTAGTATTGCTCTTTGTTGAGCTGGCGAGCGGCGTTAAGACCAGCGAGCGCAGTTTTGTAGTCTTTGGCTTCAAACGCAGCTTTGCCGATGTAATACTGCGCCTGAGCGGCGACACTGCTCTTGGGAAACTCCTTTAAGAGCTGTTTGAACGCATCGGTCATTCCTTTCGGATTTTCCTGCTGCCCGAGAATCAAGGCCTTCTGTTGCAATGCCGCCTCTCGTTCTTTCGCTGCCGGATACTTCGTCAGGATGATGTTCAGATCGGACAAGGCGGCGTTGTAATTTTTGTCCTGTTGATACACTAAAGCGCGCTGGGCGAGAGCGGACGGCGCCTGGGCATTATCAGGAAACGCCTGAATAAAGAAACCGAACGCCTCTACAATGCCCGGAACGTCTTTCATCTGCACGTAACACCAACCAAGCTTGTAGGCCGTTTCCGCCCGCAGCTTTCCTGAAAGCTGCGAAGCGCGGAGCTCTGCATAAATGGGTGCTGCTTCCGCGAACTTCTGCTGTTTGTAAAGCGCCTCCGCCTTTAACAGTTTCGCCTGATCGGCGCGTTCGGCCGTTGGGTTCGATTGAAGGAACTCATCCACTTCGGCGAGGAGCGCGTTTGGATCGGAGTTGTAGACATTAATGAGTCGCTGATAACGAGCCTCCCTGCCCTCCTCACGATTGGCATATTTGGCAATGATTTGCCGGTAAAGCTCCTCCGCCTCCGCGGTGTCCCCCAGTTGCCGGTGACTGTTGGCGGCGAACAACATGACTTCGGCACGCGCTTCTTCGGGAAGTTGTTCCTGAACCTTTTTGTAATCGGCCAGTAATTGCGCGAATTGGCCGGACTGAAATTGCAAACGCAGCAGTCCCACTTGCGCAATCCCCCGCCACCGCCCCCCTTCGGGCAAAGCCCGTGCCTTTTGCAAGAGGGCCTGAGCTTTCTCGCCCATCGCCTTGTCGATCTTGCCTTTTTCGGGCTGTTGAAGATCGACCGCAAGCAAGCCAGCACGCACGGCTGCTTCCGCCTTTAACGCAGGTTTCTGCGTTTCGTTAGAAAGCGCTTCGTATTGTCTCAGCGCATCGGTTTTGCGCCCCCGAGCCAAGGCAAGCGCAGCGCCGGTCTGCCGCGCATCTTCACGATAGGGATTCGGATTTTTTACCTCGGCTACCTGAAGATAAATATCACAGGCTTCATCCTTGCGATCGAGAATCTCGAGACAGCGTGCTTCAAAATACCGCGCGGAAAGGGCGACGGCGGATTCTTTCGACTTGGCGGCAGAGCGGTGAAAAAGCGGGAGCGCGGCCGCATAGTTCTTGTTTGTGAAAGCCATCTCGGCGAGGGCGTAGGCAGCCGACCCGGCAAAATCGCTTTCGCCATAATCATCGAGCACTTTTTGGAAATTCGTGCGTGCCGTCCCCGCCTTGCCGAGATTGCGATAGCATTCGCCGAGCGAGAAGTAGGCATTGGCGCGGCCGGGAGCGCCGGGGTAATTCTCGAGATACTTTTGATATTCGGGGACGGCGAGATCGTACAACTTGCGGGTAAAAAGAGCGTTGGCGTAATCGAGTTGACGCCGCGGAGGCGATTCGGATTCCGGCGACGATGGCGCAGAGGCGACAGGCGGCGGAGGGATTTCTTCAGGCGGCAACGCACGCGGGACCGGAGTGTCATTCGCAGGCTGAGCACGGCGCACCTCGGTCGGGCGTTGTGCGAAAACAATTGGATCAGTTAGGAGCAACGTAGCCAGTCCAAGAAGACCGGCCACGCAGCGCGCAATGCTCATTTGGCTGTAGCGAAAGCTACGTTGGTAATGCCGGCTTCCGTACAAAGGTTGAGAATGCCGATAATATTCTTGTAAGCGCCGGTCTCATCTCCGCGAATCACGACCGCCTGTTCCGGGTTGAGCTGGACAAGACCCTTCAACAATTCGCCCAATTCCGGCGCGCTAAGCGTTCGTCGATTGACTATCACATTGCCATCCGCTTTCACATTCACGACCACATCGCCGATCGGCGCTGTTTTCTCTTTCGCCGACGAAGCCTTGGGGACTTTCACGTCGAGTTCGTTTTCGTTGCGAGCGGCGTTCCAGGTCATCAGGAAAAAAATGAGGAGGAGGAGGAGGACATCAACCAAAGGCGCGAGTTGAATCCCTGGATGAACCGGAACGGCTCGACTGCGCAAGTTCATATGAGTGAGATGTCGATCTTAGGCAAGATCGCCAAACTAAAATTCATCCTCGAGCAGGACGGGCGCACGTTCCATGCGCTTGTCACCCTGATGCACCGAAAGAAGCGCGAGAACATGGGTCACGGCGGATTCCAGATCGGAGATCAAACGTTGCACGCGCCCGCGAAAGAACGCGTAAAAGATCATGGCGGGGATGCCGATGGCCAATCCGCCGCAAGTATTGATGAGCGCTTCGCTCACTCCGGTGGAAAGCAGCGCATAACGCGCAGTGCCAAGATCGCCACTGAGCGCGGTAAATGATTTTACAATTCCAATGGCAGTCCCAAGCAAGCCGATGAGCGGCGCGATCATTCCAATATCGGCGAGATAGGTCACCCGATTGTTCAGGTTTGCGGCCACTCGCGTGCCTTCCGTCTCGGCGATCTCGCGGACTTGTTGGAAATCGGCATTCGGATTCTTGGTTGTGAAATCGAGGACTTTTTGCACCACGCGCGCGATGGCTTCACCATGGCGATTGGAGACTGCCAGCAATCCCAGGTAATCGCGTTTTCGTAGAAGTGCGTCTGCCGTGGCCATAAAACCACTGGAGACAACGGCGCCACGGCGAATGGTCATCAAATACGTGATCACGAGCATAACGGAAAAAACAGAGAGAGCGACCAGCACATACATGATCGGCCCGGCATGCAAAATGGCTTCGAGCACTGTCTTCGTGTGCGGCTGATCCGGAGCAAGGGGAGCGGGCGAACCCTGTGCGAGCAACGGCGTAGTGCCTGCCAGCGAGACAAGCAGCGGGACGAAAATCTTCATGCCAAAAGTGTTGTAATGATAGGCGGCGGAATGCGATATGCAAATGCGCGACACACTCCAGAAACCCCTCTCTCTGCCCCTAGTTGCTAAACAAATTGATCGCCCCCCGCCCAGCGTCGAACCCGAAAGATGTGTGCCGGTTGGATCTCGGGATCAAGTTCCACGTAATTTTGACGGCCACGCCACGTATATCGCGCGTCGCTCATAAGATCATGCACCTGATAAATGTCGCCGTCCATCGATCCGAATTCGTCAATCGGTACATCGATATAGGAACTTTGTTTGCGATGCGGATCGATATTCACGACAATCAGAATGATATTGTCCCGTGCCGCCGTCATCTTGACGTAGAAAAGGATGGCGTCGTTATCGGCATGGTGAAAACGCAAATTGTCATAAAGCTGTAGCGCGCGATTTTCCTTCCGGATTTTGTTCAGGCGCGCGATCCATTCCTTGATATTTCCCGGTGCATCCCAGTCGCGTTCCTTCCACTGGTACTTCTCGGAATCGAGATATTCTTCGCGACCGGGCAGAGCCTGGTTCTCGCACAGCTCAAATCCGCTGTAGATGCCGTAGACGCTGGAGAGCGTTGCGGCCAGCGTGGCGCGGATCATGAAGGCCGGACGGCCACCGTCTTGTAAGGCGACCGGCAGAATGTCCGGCGTATTGGGCCAGAGATTCCCGCGAAAATATTCGCGCATTTCCGTTTGCGTTAGCTCCGTGAAGTATTCGATCAGCTCTTGTTTCGAGTTTCGCCAGGTGAAATAGGTGTAGCTCTGGGTGAAACCGGCTTTGGCCAAAGCTTTCATCATCTTCGGTTTGGTGAAGGCCTCGGAAAGAAAAACCACGTCCGGATATCTCGACCGCACTCCCGTTATCAGATATTCCCAAAACTGAAGCGGTTTGGTGTGCGGATTATCCACGCGAAATATGCGCACACCGTGGTCGGCCCAGAAGAGAATGATGCTTTTCATTTCCTCCCACAGCGCCTGCCAATTTTCGCAGCGAAAGTTTAGCGGGTAGATGTCCTCGTATTTCTTGGGCGGGTTCTCGGCGTACTTAATGGTCCCATCCGGACGCTTATAGAACCATTCGGGATGCTCCCTCACGTAAGGATGGTCGGGAGAGCAATTGATCGCAAAATCGAGCGCGATCTCCATGCCGCGTTGCCGCACTTCGCTCTGCAGCCAATCGAAGTCATCTAATGTGCCCAGCGCAGGATCAACATCCTTATGTCCGCCCGCTTCGCTGCCGATCGCGTAGGGCACGCCGGGTTCTTCCGGCAAACTCGTGGTCGAATTGTTTCGACCCTTCCGATTGGTCCGCCCAATCGGGTGAATGGGCGGAAAATAAATCACGTCGAAGCCCATCGCCCTGGCGTCGTCGATCCGCGGCAGACTATCGCGCAGTGTCGAACCGCGATCGCCCCGGCCTTCGGCCGATCTCGGAAAAAATTCGTACCACGCAGCCGTCCGCGCAACGATACGATCGACAATCATTCGCGGCGGCGGTGAGTATTGCGTAGCGCCGGAACGGTCCGGATACGTAGCCATAAGCACTTCCAGCTCACCGGAGCGCGCGATCGTATTGACTTCGCCGAGCTCGCCGGTGCTCATCCTTTGCGACAGTTCGAGCAATCGCGCTGCGTCCTTGTAGTCGTAGGCACGCTGGGCGGCCGATTCCAGCAAGGCGGCGCCTTCCAACACCTCGCTCACCAATGAAGTCACGCCCGCCTCGAATTTTTTGGTGAACTCCTCACGCCAGCTGCGAAACGTATCCGTCCACGCTTCGACCGTATATTCATAAATGGAGTTTTCGTAGAGAGTGCACACACCGCGCCAACGATCGTTGTCGATGTGGACCATGGAAGTTTCCTGCCACCGTGTCTCTCCTAGAACTCGCCATTTTAGAGCAGCCGCAACCACATCGTGGCCGTCCTTAAAGACATCCGCTTCGACTACCAGGTCTTCGAAGGTGACGCGCTTGACCGGATAGCGGCCACCGTCAATCAGCGGCCGGAGGTTCTCTATAACTGCGCTGGGAAGGGCCCGAGGCATGGGCCATGAATCAACCGAGATTCGCTCTCCGCGAAAGCGGAAATGTCCGTAAAGAGAAGATCGACAACCCGATTACAGCTTAAAATAGAAGGCGCACTCGTACAGGCCGGAGGTGCGAGTTTCCTCCCGTCGCACGGGCGTGCCCAAGACCGCTTCAAACATGTCCTGCTCCAGCCGGCCAACGATCGGATAGCGCTCCAGCAGATTCAAAATCGGCGAGTGACATTCCAGAATCTGCGGCCCGCCATCTTTGTCTTCGGTGGTGAATTGTGACATATACCCTTCGCTATCACGCATTTTAGCGAGCCACTTCGCGCGGTCCGCCACCGTCTCGCCCTTTACCTTGGTCTTCAAAGCCGCTGTCTTTCTTTCAAACATGTTATACAAAAGCTTTTCCGGAGCGTTCGGACCGTAAATCTCTTGAATCGATTGCAACAACTCGAGGGTGAACTGATTGCTGTCGCTGGGGTAAAGGTCGTGGCTGCGCCGTGTTAGTCGATAAACCATCTCCGGGCGGCCCATTTTTTGCGGGCGTCGCCACGTGTCGAGATAGCCGTCACGCTGCAATGTAAGGCAATGTTGCTTGATCCCCATGTAACTCATCTTCATTTTGTCGACGAGCTGGTTAACGGACATGCCCTTGGTCCGCTTAAGCGAATTAAGAATTTCCAACCGCTGAGTGCGGCCAATCTCTGCGAGCAATTTTTGGTTCATGGCGACAGGCGAAGGTTGACTGCGGGACTTTACACGCTGCGATCTTTAAAAAGCAATACAAAAATTACGCAAGTTGCGGAGGCAAAGGAGATTACAAAACATGCCTTTGATAGTTCGCAATTTTCATACAATTCTCAATTCAATTGAGCGAATGGAAGGTCGACAACCTCAACGCGGACCGACCCCGAGCCCAAGTTCCCCGGTGGGCGGGCCTCAAGGTTCGTCCCGGGAGCATTAAAGCCGCGTTTCACAAACCCGAGAGCCACCTCCCTATTCAGCTTCCTGCTGCGAGATGCACTCGTGATCCAACCGACATCTTTGTCAGTCTTCGATATCTCGAAAAGGCGCATTCCCGCGCTTAACGACGCCTCGTTCGCGGAAGCCAAACCGCATAGCTTTTTGTTTCGCTGCCCGGACATCTTCATCCGCGAGATTACCTCCTGACCCAGGTAACACCCTTTTTCATAATCGATGCAACGCTCGTCCAAGCCTGCTTCGACCGGGATGATCTCGCTCGTTAGTTCTTTCCCCCAACGTGGAATGCCTCGTTCGATGCGGAAAATTTCGAGGCAATCGGCATCACAAAACGAAAAACTGGCGGAAAGTTGCGCCAATATTTTGTCCCGCTCCGAACCGTCGATCCAAATATCCCAGCCTGCTTGACCAAAACGTCGCGCTGACAGCATCCATTTCACCGCTGGAACCGCGGGAGCAGTCTGAGCCATCACATGAAAGATCGACAATTGATCGCTCACGTCTTCGATCTGCACATCGTCGGCAATTACATAACGCTCCAGCCTGGCTTGAAGCGCTTCTTTTAGCCCAGAATCGGCATCGATAAAAAAAGAGTCGCCCGACCCAAAAATAAAAACGTGCGCGCTCATCCGGCCTTTCCCATCGAGGAGACATGCTTCGATCGCGTTCGACGCAGTGGCTTTACTAATATCGGCCGTGATCTGACCATTCAAGAACCGCAGCCGATCATTTCCCTCGACACGAAGCTTTACGTTTGTAGAAAGGTCGAAAAATACGCCCGTAATTGCGTCCTGCTCCATCAAAATCCTTCACCGGCAGCGCCGGGCTCAATAATCGTTGCGACGAAGCAAGCGGCTTAATATGCCGCGCCGCGATGGTTCTTCTTCCTTCAATTCTGATTGCGCCGCCGGCTCAGCCTGCACAGTTGTTTCGGCAGACTCCCCATTTATTTGATCCTGCATGTGCGATCCAGAAAGAGGTTCAATTTCTTGCGGAGCGTCAACCGGTGCGACTGGTTCATCCGGATTCGGAACCAAATCTTGTGCTGCCGATTCCATGGGGGATGGCAAAACCGTATCTATTGGAACCGGTGTCGCAGCTTTTGTTTCATGTGACGTAAACGGATAAGGCTCGACCGGTGCCGGCTTTTCGAACAATTCCAAACCCACTTCTTCCGGACCGGCTGATTTGGTTGCCCCGAAATACTTCCGAGCAATCGCGGAGTAATCTTCGTCGCCATACCCCCTTTGCATCTGTTCGAGGAGTCGATCTCGCGCGGCCGCCGTCACTCCCAACTCAAGATGCTGCGACAAGCCATAGCGGGTCGCGATCTGCATATCTTTAAGCATGTGCTTAAGCGAAAAGTGAGGTTCGAAATCGCCTTTGATTATCTTAGGCAACTTCATCGCCAGCGTCGTGGAATTACTGGCGTTGCCCTGCATCGCGGAAGCAAACTTCTCCAGCGACAAACCCGCGCTTTCAATCAAGGCCAATGCCTCGGCTGCGGCTTGAACTGTCGCCGCTGTGATCATGTTGGTGGCAATTTTGATTGCAGTCGCCTGTCCGATTTCGCCGATTTCGATAATCTCTTTGCCGCTCGCCTCCAAAATTGGTCTTGCATCCCGAATGGCTGTTTCATCTCCGCCGACGTAATAAACAAGTTCGCCCTTTTCCGCGGCCATCTTGCTGCCAGTGAACGGGGCCTCCACGAAGCGTGCCCCTCTTCGTTCCACAATATCGGCCGCCGCTCGCATTGAATGGGGTGCGACCGTCGAATGCGCCATCACGATATGTTGCGGCGCGAGGGCCGGAGCGAGACTCTGCGCTATCTGCAGAAGCGCGTCATCATCCGAAACGTAGACTTGGATGTAGTCGCACATCTCCGCTATTTCGGCCGGCGCGCCCACAAAATTCGGCACCGGCCGCGGGGTGCGATTCCACACAAAAACCTGAAATCCTTTCCGGCGAAGACTCTCCGTGACCCGGCTTCCAATGATACCGAGGCCAATTACTCCAACGTTTTTGCGGGAGCGGCGGCGTTTCTGTTCGTTACGTGACATTTGACCTTCAGCAGAAGGGTAATCAACCTGAAGTTATACCAGCCGCTACGCAATCCAGAAGTTCTATTTTGCCAGGCGCAGCTCAGAAAATTGATCTAATAATTCGCACCTTCGAGTTAAGATCGACCTCTAGTCCTCGCATCGCCATGCGGCGCTTCTCATGCTCCAGCGAGTTGCCAATATCCTCGCTCACCCCCTCAAAGGTCATTTGCCTTGCTGGCTTCACATCTGTTGCCTGAATGATATGAAACCCCAGAGCTGTCCTTAGCGGCTTGCTCCTTTCACCCGGACGAAGCCTTTCAGCTGCGGTGAAAAAGTCCGGAGGCATCCTATAGGCTGAAAAAAATCCGAGGTCGCCACCGCGCCCTTTGGTTGCTTCATCTTCAGATTCGATCGCGACAATCTCCGCGAAGTCCCCGCCCTCACTTATCCGCTTCGCGAGTGCTTCGATCTTGGCTTTTTTTATATCGACAATCTCCGGCGCGGTCTCCGTGGGCGCGGCCAAGAAGAGATGACTTACGCGCAGCCGAACGGGCTGGAAATAGTCTTGCCGATGCCCTTGGTAGAAATGCATGGATTCGTCAGTTGTCACGTGAAGCTGTGGCGAAAGTCGTCGCGAGATCCATTGCCGCGCCCGCAAGTTGCCGGAAACCGTTCTGCGTAGCATGCTTTCCGAGAGGTTACTGACCCTCAATGCAGTCAGATATGTTTTGCGGTCGCGAAACTGAAATTGCAGTAGGCTCAATTGGCGCTCGATCTCGCTCGTCGGAATTTTTTCATCCGTTGCGAGGCGCGCCACAGCCGCATTAGTCGTCAGTTGGGAAAGAACGAATTCTCGCGATTGACTCGTCTCTTTTCCATCTGCTTCCTCCTGTCCGCTCTGATATCGAAGTTCCGCAAGAGCGCGATCAACATCGATTTCATAAATTCCCTCACCATGGGCGAGCGCCACCAGATGGCCTCTTCCGCAAAGATGCCCAAACGCATCACGCACGTCAATCGATTGGCAAATCAGTTGCGCACAGGCAAAGCCGGCGAGCACGGCAATGGAAATCGCGGCCGCGAATTTCCACTTCATCGCAGAACAAACTCCGATAGGTCATAGGCTGCGACCGACCCAACCACCCGTAAACTTTCGGCGCTCACCTTATCAATCTTGTCCTCGGCCGTGTGCCACCAGGGGAAATCAAAATCGATCAAGTCGACCGTGGGAATTCCAATCGCATTAAGCGGCGTGTGGTCATCCGTGATTCCGCCGTCGAAATATGTGAAATGCGTTCGCAGCTTAAGAGCATCGGCCGAAGCAAATATATCTCGCGCCATTTCCGCGGGAGAATCCGGCGGCATCGTCACATTGAGAGACCGGTCCCCGATCATATCGAAAAGAATTCCACCGCGATATTGTTTCGTCGTTTTGGTTTCCGCCAATTGCCTGGCAAAATACCGGCTACCGTAAAGACCATCGGTGTCTGAGAAATCCTTGACTGCCTCTTCGCCGTCAAAGAACACCAGCGCGATCTTTCGCGCCTGATCAGGATGTTTTCCAAGCACGCGGGCCAGCTCCAAAAGCAGACCGGTGCTCGAGCCTCCGTCATTCGCGCCGACGAACGCAATCGTATCGAAGAACTTTGTGTCGTAATGTGAACAGAGCAGAAAGGAAGGGGGTGGAGTCCTGGCGCCACGATCACCGAATTGTGCAATGAGATTAACGAACTGTATCTTGCCGCGGGGCGTATCGTCCGAAAAAACCTGGCGGGTAACTTTCCAACCTAAGATCGACAATTGCTTTTCGATGTAGGTCCGGGACTTTTCCAGCGCGTCCGAGCCGGAAGGTCGGGGACCAAAATCGACAAGCTGCTGGACGTGCGCGAAGGCTTGCTCGCCCGAAACTTCCTCCCAAATTTTAGGCGACGCCGCGAGATGGCACGCCGAAAAAATAAAACTGAGCGCGCAGACAATCAGCCGATTAAATGAAAATGCTGGCAGCACGGGCGTCCGATGCGGAAGGCTGATCAGCTGACGTTTTGATCTAATCCAAGCGCCATAATCACGCGCTGAAGATCGTCGTCTCCGTAATATTCGATTTCGATTCGACCGCGCTTTTCGCCGTGATAAATGGCGACGCGAGTGCCGAGATGTTCCTGCAAACGCTCTTGCAGATCTTCGATTACTGCGGAGGTCGCGACCGCCTCAACTCCCCGACGCTTGCGACGCGATCTCGCCGCGCCCAGCTGCCGGGCCACGAGCCGCTCTGTCGCCCGGACGGTGGCGCTGCGTCGTAACACGGTTTGGGCCACGAGCAATTGTTCCTCGGGAATTTTTAGACCGAGCAAGACTTTGGCATGTCCAACCGATAATAAACTTTGCGTAAGCCAGACTTGAATTTGCGGATGCAGATCGAGCAAACGCAGCGCGTTTGCGACGGACGCGCGGCTACGGCCAACTTTCGATGCGATGTCTTCTTGTCGTAATCCAAATTCACTTGCCAGCCTGGCATAACCTTGCGCTTCTTCGATCGGGTTAAGATCGGCACGTTGTAAATTCTCAATCAGCGAAAGCTGAAGAACTTCGAGATCGCTGGCCGTCCGCAAGATCACCGGCACCTGCGCGAGCCCAAGCTCCTGGGCCGCGCGCCACCGGCGTTCACCGGCGATCAGTTCATACTGCGCCCCCGCCTTGCGAACAATCAACGGTTGGATAATTCCGTGCTGTCGAATCGAATCGACCAGCTCCTGCAAGGCGTCCTGCGCGAAATCCTTACGCGGCTGCAGCGGGCTCGGAGTGATGCGAGCGAGACTGACTTCCTGTATTCGTTCGCCCGATTCGACCTCCAAATGAGGAACAGCTGGCCGCCCACTGATGAGCGCGCCGAGACCTTTGCCAAGTCCGGATTTCGCCATGTGCTTCAGGCTACCGGAACAGAACTTCCAACGCAAACAGCAACGCCGCCCGGAAGGGAAAACGTAGTCCTGCCCGGGGCCTGAGTTGCAGACCTATGATAGCGCGAATAGCATGCGCCCATGTCGTGCGATGGAGACGTTTTCACCCTCGGGCATTCACCGGATCCGGATGACGCTTTCATGTTTTACGCGATGGCGGAAAACAAGATCGATTTGCGCGGCTATCGCTTTGACCATCGGCTCGAAGATATTCAAACGCTCAATGAGCGCGCGCTACGTGGCGAACTTCACATCTCCGCCATCTCCATTCACGCTTACGCTTATGTGAGCGATAAATACGCGCTTATGCCATGCGGCGCCAGCATGGGCGACGGTTATGGGCCGCTGGTGGTGACGGCGACAGAGGTCCCGCAATTCGACGCCGAAGACGATGTCGATCTTAAGAATTGGCTGCGTAGCCGGGTTATTGCCGTTCCCGGCCGTATGACCAGCGCTTACGTGGCTTTGCAACTTTACCTGGGCGATTTCCAACAGGTCGTCACGCCGTTCGATCAGATCTTTGACGCGGTGAGGAGCGGACGCGCGGATGCCGGCTTGATCATTCATGAAGGCCAGCTCACTTACGCGCGCTCAGGTTTTAAGAAGATCGTCGATCTTGGTGAATGGTGGAAAAACAAAACCGGTTTGCCTTTGCCGTTGGGCGGGAATGTTTTGCGGAAAGATATTCCTACGGCAACACAACGCGACATTGTTCAAATCATGCGCGAGAGTATCGATTACGGTCTGGCGCATCGCGAGGAGGCCGTGCGGCACTCAATGCCTTACGCCCGCGACATGAATCCAGACCTGGCCGGAAAGTTTATTGGAATGTACGTGAATGATTACACGCGCGACTACGGTGAGAATGGACGGGCGGCCATCCGCCAATTTCTGGGCGACGCGCATGAAGCGGGCTATATCGACAATCGAATTGAAGTGACATTCGTCGAATAACACGCCACGAGAGCCGGCTCTCCAGGCAGCTTCCGCAATTACCTCTTCGATTTAGGCTGCGTTTTATCTGCGTGCTTCACGAAAGCGACGACCCGCGCGAATTCCTTCTGAAATCCGGGAACGAAATCATGCGTGCCATACTCGAAAAGCACGATGAAACAGAACGTAAAGAAAACGAAGAGGGCCAACCAAAAGAGCCCGCGGATCAGCGACATCGGCTAGATCGTAGAGCAAAAGAGGTGCCAGGTCAATCTGGGGCTATCTCCAGACAAAGTTCAGATTGAACCACTTAGCGAAGCTGCCATGCTTTTGGAGCCATGCGCGTTCCGCTTCTTGATTTAAGTGAGCAATACCGTTCGCTGGCGGATCCAATTCGCGAGCGCATCGACAAAGTCATGGCCAGCCAGCGCTTCATCCTCGGAGCGAACGTGGAGACATTTGAGCGCGCAATCTGTGTCCGAACGGGGGCGCCTTACGCGGTTGGCGTTTCGTCAGGCACCGATGCGCTGCTCGCCGTTTTAATGGCACTCGAAATCGGACGGGGAGATGCCGTGATCACGACAGCTTACAGTTTTTTTGCAACAGCGGGATGTATCGCGCGCGTCGGCGCCAGGCCGTTGTTTGTCGATGTCGATCCTGCCACATTTAATCTTTCCTCGAATGCGCTCGAGCAATTTCTTGTCGCTGAATGTGAACAGAAACGCGACGCCGTCTTAGTGCGCAAAACGAATGAACGTGTTCGCGCCATTGTTCCGGTCCATCTCTTTGGACTCTGTTCCGAAATGAATCCTATTCACGTGATCTCGGAAAAATACAGCCTCGAGGTAATTGAAGATGCGGCGCAAGCGATCGGAGCAGAATATCGCACGGACCACATGGGGATCCGCACGGCCGGGACAATAGGGGAGGCTGGTTGCTTCAGTTTCTATCCCTCAAAAAATCTCGGCGCGGCCGGTGATGCAGGAATGATCGTTTGCCGCGATGAAAGCCTGGCCAAGCGATTACGCATTATTCGGCAACACGGAATGGAACCTCGTTATCAGCACGAATTCATCGGCGGCAACTTTCGGCTGGACGAAATTCAAGCAGCGATTCTCGATGTGAAAATACCGCACTTGGCGGAGTGGTCTGCGGCGCGACGAGCCGCCGCCGATTTTTACCGGGAAGAATTTACCAGCAAAGATCTGGAAGACAAAATCGCCCTTCCCGCTGAACCTTACCGCGAGGAGGGCCTGACGAACCATCACATCTACCACCAATATGTGATTCGCACGCCGCGGCGTGACGCCTTGCGCGAATACCTGACCGAGCGGCAGATCGGAACGGAGATTTATTATCCGATCGGATTACATCTCCAGAAATGTTTCGCCTATCTCGGTTATAAGGAAGGCGATCTGCCGGAAACGGAGCGGGCCACTCGCGAATCGCTCGCGCTTCCCATCTATCCGGAAATCTCACGCGATGCTCAGCGTTATGTCGTTGACGCAATTGCGGGGTTTTTTCGCTAAGGCTTCTCCTGAGCGCTGTCGAACGGGTCGGCGAGCGTATCTTGATCATTTTCGGCACGCACATTTAGCCCAAATCACTTGCGGCGCGCCGGGCGCGAGCCTATATCAACGCTCACACTGGCGGGTAGGTACCGAAGTGGCCAAACGGGGCGGACTGTAAATCCGCTGGCTTACGCCTTCGCTGGTTCGAATCCAGCCCTGCCCATTTTTTTCTCGGCGAACTCTCGAGCCGTTCGACTGCGCTCAGGACAAGCCTACCGTCGACGCTTGCGCGACCTGCCGCCTTTGCGCGCTTTGGACCGTGATGCTTTTGCGCGGCCACTGCTCTTGCGCGAAGCAGTGCGTTTCGATTTTCCAGCAGCTCCTCGAGACGATTTTGCGCCTTTACCGCGAGATTTTGAGGACGCTTTTGTGCGTGAAGATTTACGCGCTGTGCCTTTCGCGGTTTTTACTTTTTTCGCGACGCTCTTGGCCTTTTTCGCCACGCGTCTACCCGTTTTGCGCACGCCTGGGATGATCGGTTTGCCACTTGCGACCCTTTTGGCGGCAAGAGCGCCGACGACTCCGCCAACTACCGCGCCGATGGGCCCCGCTACACTGCCAATCGCCGCACCAGTCACAGCCCCCGCCGTTTGTTTCGGAATTGCAGGAATTTGAATTTCCTCTGAATCTGATTGGGCCATAATCGCTAGCTCCTTAGGTTCGGTTTAGTTCAATACACAACCTATTCGCATGACGCGGCTTCCATAGCCGTGGGTTATCGCGAAAAAAAAGCGCTCGCCGAAGCGAGCGCTTTCAAAAAATAATTTTGCGAATTCTAGCGGTCGCGTCTTGGTCCGCCGTTGCCTCGGCCACGGCCACCGCCGCCACCACCATATCCTCCGCCACCGCCGCCGCCGCCATATCCGCCCCCGCCACCGCCCCCGCCCCCTGGACGGGATTCGCGTGGGCGTGCTTCGTTCACGGTCAAAGCACGGTTTTCCATGGTGTGACCATTGAACTTCGAGATCGCGTTCTGCGCATCTTGGTCGGAGCCCATTGTAACGAAGGCAAAGCCGCGCGATTTGCCTGTAAATTTGTCCTGCATGAGCATCACTTCCTGGACGGTGCCCGCTTGCGCGAAAAGCTCCTGCAGTTCGTTTTCGGTGGTGTTGAAGGGAAGATTCCCTACGTATAATTTATTTCCCATTGAGTTTATTCTGGAAACGCTGCTTGGTCACTGTTCCCGCTTATCGGATTTCAAATCGCCACTGAAATAAACTCAACTGGACAATCCACCAACTTCCGAGCTTTTGTTTCCGTTTGGGCCAATTTGTAAGGGGCTTCGGGTGGGAAATCAACAGGAATCGAGAAAATCAAAGGAGGAAAGATTTGAGATTTGACGTTTCTAACGGAAAAACACTCCGGCGCGTGGCCATTGTGGGAGCCGGCATTGTCAGTCCGCTAGGCACGGGCCTAACTGAAACGCTTCATTGCCTGCGGAATGCGCGCGATTGCGTGACCCCCGTGACACGCTTCCCAGTCGATCAATGCCGCTGCAAGACGGCCGGACAAATTCCAGACGAATGGCTCGAGGGGAGCGCGAAAGGACGCCGTGTCCAACGTCTCCACCGGGTCTCCCACATGATGATCTGCGCCTTAAGAGAAGCGCTTGAATCAAGCCCGCAGTTCAAACCGGAATTGACAGTGATCGGGACCACCAGCGGGGGGATGTCGTACGGCGAGAATTATTATCGTTCGTTAGATCGACATGGGACCGCGCGGCGTTCGCCAACCTGGCTTTCGAACTATCCGCCGCAAAAGCCGGTGCTCGATGCGCAGGAGGCTTTTAATATTTCTGCGCCTTGCCAGGTAATCGCCAACGCCTGCGCATCGGGAACGAACGCGATCGGCCACGCTTTCAATTGCATTCGCTCAGGGAAGTACCAACGAGTGCTCACCGGCGGATACGACGCAATCTCCGAACTGGTGTTTGTTGGGTTCGATTCACTCCAGGCTGCAACTCCCGAGAAATGTCGCCCGTTTGATCGGGAGCGGTCTGGAATGGTGCTGGGCGAAGGCGCCGCAATTCTTTTGTTGGAGAATTGGGAAGGTGCTGTATCTCGCGGTGCGAAGATTTTCGGAGAAATAATCGGATACGGAATTTCGACTGACAATCACCACTTAACTCAACCCGATCCGTCCGGCATCGGACCGCGACGAGCCATGGAAGGCGCTCTGCGCAGCGCCGGAATCTCTGCGACGCAAGTGGATTACATTAATGCTCATGGCACCGCCACGGCTTTCAACGATGCCGCGGAAGCAAAGGCGATTTGCGAATTATTTGGGCGGGTACCGGTAAGTTCCACCAAGGGCATGATGGGACATTCGTTGGGCGCGGCCGGCGCCGTCGAAGCAGTCTTTTGTCTCCTCGCGCTACAAAATCAATTTCTGCCGTCTAACATCAACTTTCGACGCCCGGATGAAGATGTCGATCTTGATATTGTCGCAAACGAAGCAAGACCCGCCTCACCCAGAACGGTCCTTTCAAACTCGTTCGGTTTTGGCGGCACGAACGCTTCTATCGTCATGCAAAAAACCGACGCATGAGTCTGTGTATTGCCGGTATGGGTTGGGTGACGCCATTGGGGAGCGGTCTCGATTCGGTCTGGCAACGGATGATGCGCGGCGATGAAGCAATCGCGAGCAAAATTGCCGGTCCGTTCGAGACGAGCAAAAGCTATTCGGCCTTCCGCGTTCCGGCCGACGCTCTTACCGATCTGCCGGCGCATCCACGACTTCGTCGGGCCAGCGCTATTTCAAGATTTGCCGTAGCCGCGGGACTGGCCGCCCTAAAGGAGGCGAGATTAACAATTGATCGCGACATTATCGATCGGACGGCGCTCGTTTTTGCCGTTGCAAATGGCGGCGTCTCGTACACGAAGCGTTTTTATCACGATATTGTTCAAGCCGGGGCGAGTGCGGCGAGTCCGTTGCTTTTTCCCGAAACAGTTTTCAATGCGCCCGCCAGTCATTTAGCGGCGGTTCTCGGATTAACCGGTGCCAGTTACACGCTCGTCGCCGACGGCGCCGCCGGCATTCTGGCGATACGGATGGCGGAGGATCTGATGGCCGACGAGAGGTTCGATTATTGTCTGGTAGTGGGTGCGGAGGAAGCTGACTGGGTTCTTTGCGATGCCTATAGCAAATGGCGCCTGCTTCGCTCGGAGCCGCCGATTGAGCCCTTCCATAAACGACCTCGTGGCACGGTCTTGAGTGAGGGAGCGGGTGCAATTCTTCTCGCGCGCAAGGGCGTGATTGGGATCAAGAAGGTCCATCCCGGTGGCAATTTCTTCCGTCGAACAGCCGCCACGCAATGGACGGCAAAGGTCCTTTCCGGCCTCGATTGCGAGACGGCCACTGTGATCATCAGCAGTGCGAATGGAACTTTCATAGATGAAGCAGAAAGAACCGCCCTTTCTCAAATGCGTTGCAAGGCTTGCGTTTATTCCCCAAAAGCAGCCCTCGGAGAAAGCGTTGGAGCCAGCGGCATTTGGCAAATCATTGTTGGAGCGCAGGCCCTCCTCACCCGACAGTTGCCTCCGCTGCTTCACAGCTCAATGGAGACCGGCATTAACCAGACAGCCGCGGGAACACGAGCCGACGAGAACATCGTTCTGGATTGTGGCATGAACCAGCAAATTGCTGGTTTGCGTTTAACCGCAAAAGCTGAAAACTCGTCATGTGTTGAAGGCTAACTCCATGGGAAACTCCCGGGTTTTAGCTTTGCAAGGGCCTTTCCGTTCGGTACCTTCGGCGTCCGCCATGCGCCTGCTGGTTCTATCGATTCTTAGCCTCTTTCTGGCCATCGGCCGGACCGGGGCGGCGCCAAAGTCTTCCGAGCATCTTCCGGTGGAAATCACATCGAGCGGAGAAACTCGTTATGAGAATGGTATTGCTACCGCTACAGACAATGTGGCGATTCACATCGGCGATACTGACATCTATGCGGATTCCGCCCGATATAACTCTGAAACGCATGAGGTAGCGCTCGACGGCAACGTTCGCATCTATCACGACCTCCAACTTTATCTGGGCAACCACGCCGTCTACAACACTGAGACCAAGGAGATTCGCGGCACGGAAATGCGCACCGAATATCAGCCTTACTTTCTGGGTGGCGAGAAAATTAGCACAATTTCCGAGAACGGTTATCGCGTGCAAAACAGCATTTTTACGACACACGACTCGGCCACACCTGACTTTCATTTTCGCGCACGAACCGTGCGCGTTTACGAGAAAGACCACGTCATTTTTCAAAACGTGACGTTCTATGCTGGCAGCGTCCCGATTTTTTGGTGGCCGTACCTCTACCAATCTCTCGATGATGCCTTCAGCTTTTCTATTTCCCCCGCTTTCCTAAGTTCCTGGGGACCCTCTCTGCTCACGCAGGTTACTTTTCCGATCACCGAGAAAATTAAAGGCCGCGTTCGTCTCGATATCCGCGGTCGTCGTGGTGTCGCGCTTGGATTCGAGTCGGACGTTAAATACGGCAAAGACGACAGCAGCTGGGCAAAGTTAAAGACCTACTACCTCCAGGATCAAAATCCCTTGCTTAATCGCACCTCGCTCCCTCGCGGCAGCATTGGCACTGCTCGCTACCGCGTAAGTGTGGAGGATTATACTAATTTCACGAGCGACATCTACGGCATCGTCGACATAACGAAATTAAGCGATGCGTTCGTCATGCAGGATTTCTATCAGAACGAATTTCGGTTTAATCCTGTTCCCGACAACGTCATCGCCGTCGCAAAAACGGATCCTTTTTATACGCTCACCGCCATTGCGCGCTTCCAAGCCAATGCCTTCTTCGAGCAAACCGAGCGATTGCCCGAAATCGTGCTCGACGTCAAGCGGCACGCTCTTTTTGGCACTCCCATTTTTTACGAAGGCGAAACCAGCGTCGCTGACCTACATCGTAATTTTGCCGCCGCCTCTGGCTTTCAAGATTACGGCACGTTTCGCGCCGACACATTCCATCAGCTCCTCTATCCCAACACGTACTTCGGCTGGCTTTCGATTGTGCCGCGGGTGGGCTTTCGCGGCACCTACTACGGCGAGACGCGAGACTTGGGAAAAACGATCTTCACGCCGAGCACCAATCCATTGATTCCCGACTTCCTGCTGCCCGATCCCACGCTTGCCATGCCGATAGCGGAGGGGGGCGATAAATTCCGCACCGTTTTAAACGCCGGGGTGGAAGCCTCATTCAAAATGTCTCGCGAATGGGAGGACGTGCAAGATCGGACGCTCGGTCTCGACGGCGTCCGTCACGTCATCCAACCTTTCACAAATTTCTCTTATGTATGGAACAACGGGGCCGATCCGGCTGCGATCCTGCAGTTCGACCGATTCGAGCCGTCCACACAACTTCGCCCGATTGATTTCCCCCAGTTCACTTCCATCGATTCGATTGATCGCTGGACAATTTGGCGCCTCGGCGTTCGTAATCGTCTACAGACCCGACGCGACGACTTAACCGTCAGTTGGCTCGAACTGGAAACGTATGTCGACATTAATTTCGACAATCCATTCGATCGAACACAATTCTCAAATCTATTTAACACTTTGCATTTCACGCCTCTTCCGTGGGCATCGCTGGTAATCAATTCACAGATACCTGCCTTCGATAAGGGATTCACCGAAGTGAACACGAACATCGTGTTTCAGCCGCTCGCAAATCTTCAGCTCAATCTCGGACATCGTTACCTGAACGAGAATCCCTTTTTCGAGAACAGCAGCCTGTTGGTCGCCGGTGGGTATTTTCGCTTCAACGACAACTGGGGGGTCGGAGTTCAGGAACAGTACGAAACGACGACCCATATTCTTGAGCAACAGCGATACTCCATTTACCGCGACTTAACGAGTTGGGTCGCATCGATCGGCGCGGTCATTCGCGATAACGGTGGCGTTAGAGAATACGGGGTGCTTTTAACCTTCACGCTAAAAGCGTTTCCAAAATTCGGCTTTGATCTGAGTTTTGATCCGTCGAGCTCGGGAGAGAATCCATGAGGAAGCTTTTGCAAGGCACGCTACCCTTCGCAGCCGTGGCTCGTGGGTTGCTTCACCGCCACTAAGACGCGGTTTCTTCTTTTCGCAATGGATCTCTCAATCATTGGCTCCGGGTATGTCGGCCTCGTCACAGGGGCGTGCTTCGCCGACGTTGGCCACAACGTCATCTGCGTCGACAACGATCTGCGTAAGGTTGAAGCGCTTCAGGCCGGCAAAGTGCCGATCTACGAGCCCGGCCTGGAAGAGGTGATTCACCGAAACGTTTCCGCGCATCGGCTGCGTTTCACCGGCAGCATTGAAGAAGGAGTCGACAAATCGCAGATCGTCTTTATCGCTGTTCCCACCCCGCAACGGCAAAATGGAGATGTCGATCTTAGTTTTATCGAGAAGGTCGCCCGCGAAATCGCCGGCGTTCTAACCGACTACCGCGTGATCGTTGACAAGAGCACCGTCCCCGTCAAAACAGGCGAAAAGGTCGCCGAATCGATCAAACGATATAATCGCCATGGCGCGAAGTTCGACGTGGTCAGTAATCCGGAGTTCTTGCGCGAAGGTTGCGCCATTGCCGATCTAATGCATCCCGATCGCATCGTCATCGGCGCCCAAAGCGAGCAAGCCGTCGATCTCATGAAAAAGGTCTACGAACCATTTATGGCGCCCATTCTTGTCACCGACATCAACAGTGCCGAACTCATCAAACACGCCGCGAATTCATTTTTAGCGTTGAAAATTTCCTACATCAATGCCGTCTCCGCGATCTGCGAAGCGAGTGGCGCGGACATTGAGAAAGTTGCGGATGGCATTGGCATGGATCGGCGTATCGGTCGCAATTTTCTCAATGCCGGGATTGGTTACGGCGGCTCCTGTTTTCCGAAGGACATTGCGGCCTTCATCACCATCAGCGAGCAATTAGGTGTGCCATTCAATTTGTTGAAGGAGGTGCAACGCATAAACGGCACACAAAAAGACCGCTTTCTTAAGACGATTCGCGAAACGCTCTGGGTGTTGCGCGACAAGAAAATCGCGGTCTGGGGACTCACTTTCAAACCGGACACGGACGACATTCGTTCGTCAGTCGCTATTGATCTCGTGGCCGACATGCTGGGCGAAGGCGCGCACGTAACCGTTTACGATCCCAAGGGCATGGAGAAAGCGCGCGAAGTGAAAACGATTGAGGGAGCCAAATTTGCCGCCTCTGCTCTCGATGCCACCGAGGGTGCGGAGGCATTGATTATCGCGACAGAATGGAGCGAGTTTGCCAATGTCGATCTTGCCGCAGTTAAAGAAAAGATGACCACGCCTATTGTCTTCGATGGCCGGAACATGTTCGATCCGGAAACGATGGGGAAACTAGGTTTTTCCTATCATTCGATCGGCCGCGCGAGCGTCACGCCGCGCTAGGCTTTTGGCCCTGCAGTTGTGCCACTGGCTTCTGCTCGTCGCATCGCGCTCGCCGCGTTGACGACCTGGCGCTGTGGAAGACGATTTGCCGATTCCATCATCGGAGAATTGCTCGCGCAAACAAAACTCACGGCCCCAGACCGCGCTTTCGCACTAGAATTATTTTACGGTGTTTTGCGAAATCTGACGCTGCTGGATTTCTGGATCGGCCGGCTTCGCTCCTCACGTCTAGATGCCGATCTTCGGGACATTCTCCGGCTCGGCCTGTATCAATTGTTGCTCGCTGCTACATCGCAACATGCCGCTGTTTACGAAACCGTCGAACTCGCACCGAAGAATCGCCGCGGCATAATCAACGGCGTTCTGCGAAATGCATCTCGACAGCGAACCGAATTGCTTTCGGAAGCAAACGAACAGCCGCTCGACGCGCGATTGTCGCACCCGAAGTTCCTTGTTGAACGATGGACGAAGAATTTTGATTCCGAGAATGCGGAAGGATTGTGTATCTGGAACAACCAACCTCCGCCGACCTATGCGCGCATCAATGAATTGAAAATTGATCGGAACAAGTTTCTCGAAACGTACGCGGACGCGAGACTCCTGCCGGATGATCCTGACTTCGTGAAGTTTGAAACATTTAGACGTGACGCTCTCGAATGTGGTCATTGTTATATGCAAGATCCAAGCACGGCACTTGCCTGCCGCTTTCTCGATCCAAAACCGGGAGAAAAAATCTTGGACGCCTGTGCTGCCCCAGGCGGAAAGACTGGGTACCTGGCTCAACTTATGGAGAATCGCGGTGTCATTACCGCCTGCGACCGCGATTCGCAACGGACAAGGTCACTTCAAGAAAACATGGCGCGACTTGGAGCCACAATTGTCCGCACGTTTTGTTGTGACTGGATGCGCGATAACGTGCCAAGGGAAATTGCATCCTTGGCGCCGTTCGATCGGATTCTTGTCGATGCGCCGTGCAGCAATACGGGAGTCATGCGCCGTCGTGTCGACGTTCGCTGGCGGTTGCGGCCAGATGATTTCAGGAAAATGCCCAAGGAGCAGATGTCGATCTTGCGCCAGATCATACCCTTACTCAAACATGACGGCGTCCTTGTTTACAGCACATGCAGCCTTGAATCCGAGGAGAACGAGCAAGTCGCGTCCCAGCTCGCGCGAGAATTTCCCGAACTGTCGCCTCTACAGGCAAGATTGGTGTTGCCGTTCCGCGACCATTTCGATGGCGCGTTCGCCGCAAGATTCGCGCAAACTTAGAACAGCGGTTGCATCGCGTGCGCCTGATGGAATCATAACTTGCTATGCACGACACCCGTTTCGATAAGCTCGCAAAACTTCTGGTCGAATACTCAATCAGGCTAAAACACGATGAAAAAGTTTTGATCGAAGCGTTCGATGTTCCCGATGAAATGCCAATCGCATTGATTCGCGCGGCGCGACAGGCGGGCGCAATTCCATTCGTGCAGATCCAGCGCGCGCAAGTTAACCGCGAAATAGCGCTTAAGGCGTCGGATCGACAATTAGATCTCGCGGCCGGGCATGAGCTGGCGCGAATGAAGAAGATGGACGCCTATATCGCTTTGCGCGGCAGCAATAACATCACGGAAATGTCTGACGTGCCGGTAGCGAAATTGCAATTGGTAGCGAAAAAAATGCGCCCGGTGCAGGACCAAAGAGTAAAGAAAACCAAGTGGGTTGTGCTGCGATGGCCAACGCCATCGATGGCCCAGCTCGCCTCCATGAGCACGGAAGCCTTTGAGAATTTTTACTTTGATGTGTGCACTCTCGATTATCGAAAGCTGCAGCCGGGAATGAAAGCGCTCAAGGCTTTGTTACAAAAGACGGATCGGGTTGAAGTTAAAGGACCGGGTACCGACCTGCGCTTCAGCGTTAAGAAGATACCGGCTGTGATTTGTGGAGGCGACCGCAATATTCCCGACGGGGAAGTCTTCACCGCACCTGTCAAGAATTCCGTGCACGGTCACATTACTTTTAATGCACCGACTATTTATCAGGGCATCGGTTTCGACGGAATCCGGCTGGAGTTTCGTGATGGCAAGATCGTCCACGCAACCAGCAATCAAACTGACAAGCTTAATAAGATTCTTGATTCCGACGCGGGCGCGCGTTACATCGGCGAATTTTCGCTTGCGTTTAATCCACATATTCTGGAACCGATGCGCGACATTTTATTCGACGAAAAGATCGCCGGATCCTTTCACTTCACACCGGGTCAGGCTTACGAAGAAGCGGACAATGGAAATCGCAGTCAGGTGCACTGGGACATGGTGAATATTCAGCGCCCTGAATACGGCGGCGGGGAAATCTACTTTGACGGCAAATTGATTCGGCGGGACGGCGAATTTCTGCTGAAACAGCTGCGCTCCCTTAATCGCGGCCGCTTCATCAAGCAGCAGGGCCGCCGCTAGGTACGCATAAACGACAAGCGCGAACGGGAGACCGTTCGCGCTCGGAAGTAATTGTCGATCTTGGTTTTAAGCCCGCTTCGGGCCCTGACCGAGCGCATGCACCTGCATCAAGCCGATGTCGCCTGTTCCCGAAATCTGCAGATTGGCGATCTCGAACATGGGCGCGCCTTCAGGTGAAGGAGCACCAGGAAGTTGGACCGAAATGTTTTTCGAGTTTGAATTCAAGACGATCGAAGCGATTTCGAACGAAGGCGAAAATTCCACCGTGGCAATTTGGAATGAGCTCGTGACCAACACGGGCGCCTGTCCGGATTGCGTTGGAGTGATCTGGACGGGCGCAGCTTCGAAATTTGAAACGAGCTGCAATCCGGCCACACTGAATGAAGGTGATCCGACGGCCGCGGGCCTCTGTTGTTGCGAAGGCGTTAAGCGGATGCTGCCAAGACCCCCTCCGGCTGGCTGGATTTTTGCGATCTCGAAGTTGACCTGCAGGTTCATCGCCGGCTGTGGTTGCTGCGAAGGGGCGAGACGCATCGTGACGATCTTGGAAGTCGGGCGCAATTGTAACGCGCCCATCTTGAAGGCCGGCGTGAGTTGCATGGAAGCAATCTCGAAAGAGAAACTAAGTTGAACGGCCGTCTGCATGGCACCTGCTGGTTGCGGCGCACCGGCGGCGGGAGTTCGTACTAATGGAGCAGTTGGGATTTGGATCGGTTCAGGCATGGTGGCAGTGGTTGGTGGTTGCGAAACTGTATGACGCGGCACGAACATTGGCTGCGGTTGGGGTTGAGGTCTAGCGATTTCAACCGGCGGTTCTGGGAAAATAGTGGTCTGATAAGGCACCGGTTGACCCTGTCCAATCGGTTCGATCGGCGGCTCAGGGGTGGGCTCGCTTTGCGAGACAACGGGCGGCAAGACATCCATTGGTGCTGCGGGCGTAATCGGACTTGCCCATTCCGTCGGTTCGGGCGTGAACGGCATTTCAGCGACAGGCGGGATGTGTCCCTGCTCAACAACCGGCCCAACAGATTCCAACGCTGGTTCCGAAGAGCGGACAGTAGCGACATCGGTTTCGGAGCGAGCCGCGCCGAAATCTTCCGCAGCCGGCATTTCGTTCAAGGCATGAATGCCTTTGCCAACTGGCAACACCGCGCGACGCAGAGAGGGTTCCGATGCTTTCAACTTTAATGAAACTTGGCGCGGGCCGCCGGTAAGTTGGTTACTCAAGGTAAGCGGTTTCTCAGCAGGAGCTGCGCCCACCTGGTCGATGGGCAGGCCGGTCACCGGAGCCGGACGGCGGAAGAAAGCAAATTGGACTCCACGACGGCGCACTTCCGGTACAACGGCGAACGCAAGTATAACAACGGCGGCCAAGAGTAATCCGCCGAAGAGCAATGTTCTCGGATCGGCCAGCCGATCGAGCCTTTCACCGATGGTGGGTCGGGACCATTCGCGAACGCGGGCCGGAGCCAAAACTGTGGCGGGCGTAGCGGACGCCGCCGAGCGAGGAGCAGAGACCACGCGAGCTGGCGAAGCTGCCGGCTTCGATTCCGGGGCCACGGGTTGTTCGACAACCGGGATCGCGGATGAGGCCGGAGCGCCAGCCGTAGCGACCGGCGTTTCTACCGTTGGTGAGAAAGCTGGAACTGGATTTGCCGGCACATCTTCAGGTCGCGCCGGGCTCCCCGCGGCCGTCGCCAGATTCGAAGCAGTCGCCTCCATCCCTGCGATCACAGGGCTCGCCATGGGGGCCGCCAAACTCAACGATTGGCTTGCTTCCTTCGCCTGCTTGCTCTTCGCCGCGGCTACTGCCGGGATTGGGCTTGGTTCGATAGCAGGACTAAACTCCGCTTGCGCCCCCGAGGACATCACAGCGGCAGCTTCCGTCGCTGACGTCGACGCAATGGCTGGGCTTTCCAGCCAGCCAAGATCGTAAAAGGCGTCCACGAAAACAATATTGAGGGCGGGCGAGTAAATTTTCTTGGCCGATGTAATCCAATCCGTGGCTTTATCCGGATTGTTATGTTTAAACTCCCACGCGGCCTGCGCGTAGTAGAGGGCGGGCGTGTCACCCGTGAACTGGAATTGCTCCATCATCTTTTGGGCGCGACTCTCCTTGCCCTCAAGCAAGAGCGTCATGTAAATTTTGAACTTGATGAGCTGCGCCGACGCGTTTTTATCACCGCCGGGCGTTTGGCTAAACAAGGACTCGAAACGAGTGCGCGCCTGCCCGTAATCGCGTTTCTTGAACGGTACTTGCGCCAGGTTGTATTGCGCTTCGCGAAATTTCGGATCCGCCTTGGCCGCGGCTTTGAACGCGGCTTCGGCCTGATCGAACTCTTTTTGCTCCATCAGCACTTCACCGCGCAAATTGAGAATGGCCGGCTGGTTGGGATCGGTCGCATCGGCTTCATCAATAAACTTGCGCGCGGCAGTCAGATCGCGTTGTTGAAAGGCCTTTTGTGCCTCTTCATATCTGGAGCGAGCGAACGCTTTGCTTTTCGCCGCGCGTTCGGTCGCCGTCGTCAGCTCGAGCGCGGCCCGCGTTTGGCCAGCAGGCTTTTCAAGCCAACCCACTTCATAGAGCGATTCAACGAACAGTTTATTTAACTGCGGAGAAAAATTCTTCTCCGCCGCTACCATCCAATCTTTTGCATCTTTCGAGTTCTTGCGCTGCAAGGCGATCGCCGCATTAGCGTAATGGACGGCGGGCGTATCGGGCGAAAGTTCGAATTTGGCCAGGATGGAATCGACCATGTTTTCTTTGCCTTCGAGCAAATAAGTCAGTAAAATTTTGTATTGAATGAGCTGCGATGCATCGCCTTCAAGCTCCGAGGCATTGCTGGATAAGAGCTCTTGAAAGCGTTTGCGCGCTTCGGACCAGTCCTTTCTCAGAAACGGAATCTCGGCCAGATTAAATCGCGCATTCCAAAACTTTGGATCGATTCGCAATGCTTCCATCAGGGCCGTTTCCGCTTTGTCGTAAATGCCCTGGCGCATCAAAATGACGCCTCGCAGATTTTGCGACTCCGCCAGATCTGGTTGGCGGGCATCGATGGCATCCAGGTCTTTCAGCGCTTCGGTAAAATTATTTGCGTCGAATTCGCGAAACGCCTTGTCGTACATCGCCTCGAGTTCCGTCTTCGAGGGAGCGACATTATTGGCCGCAAAAGAACTAAATACCAGGACTGCAATTACCGTGATTTTCCGAATCTTCATGCCTGTGTGCATACAACATTCGCACGTCACTAATGACAAGCTTAAAATGTCCGCCGAGGAGGCAATTTTCCTGCATTGTTTAGCGTAAAATGGGTTCCTCTCCACGGCTTTCGAGGGCTAGTTATTGAGGTTGGCAACGATTCGTAAACCCTCCAGCGTCAGGTGAGGATGGACTGCCTCTATCTCTGTCAGGCGGGACGCTATCAATCTTGCATAACCGCCCGTCGCGACGACTCTAACTTTGCCTCTGG